>NZ_JBIVKQ010000019.1:0-130861 GCF_044750845.1 Streptomyces sp. NPDC088766
CACCGCCGCGTTGTCGCATCACCCGAGTACATCCGGTACGCGGGCAATGCTCCGCCTTGCGATGCACCGCACCGGACGCCGCGAGCTTTCCGGCAGACCTTTCCGGCCACAGCACTAGCACCCCGTCAGTCCGGCCTCGGTGCCTTCACGCCGTGCACGCGCGCGTACGTGTCCGCCAGCCAGGGCCCGAGATCCTCGACGTACCCCCGCAGCACGCCGGCGTCCCCGGTCGGCTCGTATCCGCGTACGGCCGCCGCGCGGAGCTGTTCCGCGCGCGCGGGGTGGTACGCGGCGAAGGCCTCCGCCATCTCGTGCAGGTCGCTGGTCCAGCCGTTCCAGCGGGGCATGACCAGGGTGAAGGCGGTGCGCACGAGGTGCCGGGACATGAACCGGACCAGTGGCAGCCGGGCCGCGTCGGTGTCGTCCGCCTCGGCGATGCGCGCGCGCCAGCGCGGGAGGAGCAGCGCGAGGTCACCGTTGGTCTCCCGTGCGAGCAGGGACGTGGGCCGGTAGCGGGGCAGGTGCCCGGCCAGGTCCTCGCCCAGCAGCGGCGTGCACAGGCACGCCACGAACCAGCCCAGGTCGTACCGCTCGGCGTCGCTCAGCAGCCGGGCGCGGCCGTGGAGCAGCGTGCCGGCCCCGTCGATCTGCGGGTACTCCCGGTCGAGGGCCTCGCCGAGGGAGCGGACGCCTGCCCGGTCCGCCCCGGTGGGTTCCTCGTGCAGCGCGACCAGGAGGTCGAGGTCGCTTCGCCCCACGCGCGCGGTGCCACGGGGAACCGACCCGTACAGATACGCGCTGTGCAGCCGCTCCCCGAACAGGTGCGGCAACCGGTCCCGTGCCGCGGCGACGACGGGACGGAAGACGTGCTGCACGCGCGCGAGGGAACCTTCGCGTGCGATGAACCCCTGGGCGTCCAGACCTGGACGGATGTCGCTCATGGGGCCACTGTGCTGCGGGAGGCGGCGACCGGCCTCACCTTTTTCACCTACGCCGAGGGCAGGGCCGCCCCGGCGCACGGGACCGAGGCCGCCCGGCGCACGGGGTCCGGGGACGGGCCCCTCCCGGCAACGCTCACACCGACAGCCCGGGCCCGCCGACGGTGGCCCACACGGACACGCCGTCGGCCGGACCCGGCGGTCAGCGGGACCGCTTGGCCAGTCGTTCCACGTCCAGCAGGATGACCGCCCGAGCCTCCAGGCGGAGCCACCCGCGCTGCGCGAAGTCGGCCAGCGCCTTGTTCACGGTCTCGCGGGACGCGCCGACCAGTTGGGCCAGCTCCTCCTGCGTGAGGTCGTGGACGACGTGGATGCCTTCCTCGGACTGCACGCCGAAGCGGCGGGACAGGTCCAGCAGGGCGCGCGCGACGCGGCCGGGAACATCGGAGAAGACCAGGTCGGACATGGCGTCGTTGGTCTTGCGCAGGCGCCGGGCGACGGCGCGCAGAAGCGCGGTGGCCACCTCGGGGCGGGCGTTCAGCCAGGGCTGGAGGTCGCCGTGGCCGAGGCCGAGCAGCTTGACCTCGGTCAGCGCGGTGGCGGTCGCCGTCCGCGGGCCCGGGTCGAAGAGCGACAGCTCGCCGATCAGTTCGCTGGGGCCGACCACGGCCAGCATGTTCTCGCGGCCGTCCGGTGACGTGCGGTGGAGCTTGACCTTGCCCTCGGTGACGACGTAGAGCCGGTCGCCGGGGTCTCCCTCGTGGAACAGGGAGTCGCCACGGGCGAGCGTCACCTCGCTCATGGAGGCGCGGAGCTCCGCGGCCTGCTCGTCGTCGAGTGCCGCGAAGAGCGGGTTGCGCCGGAGGACGTCGTCCACGAGTTCTCTCCTTGTCGACCTGCTCAGGGGATCTTGCTCCCCCGTGTGCCAGGGGTCCGTGTTCCCCATTTTGCCGGGCGGTCCAAACAGTGTGATCTGTCACAAGGATGCCGCACAGGTGTCCTGGGGTAAGCGTCAGGGGTCCAATTGGGGGCTGATCTTCAGGGCCCGGGGCGGATGTCGGTGTCGGGCTTTAGGCTGGCCGGGTGTCCGAACAGCCGGTGAGAACACAGGCCAAGGGGGCTGGGTGGGTGGTTGGACGTCGCGATTCCGCTGTGGGCGAACAGGGCTCCGGCGGTGACGGGAAGAGGGCGGAAACCGTGAAGAAAGCGGCCGCGAAGAAGGCGGCGGGGAAGAAGGCGGCCGCCGCCAGGACGACAGAGACTGCCGCGACCGCAGAGACAGCCGCGGCACCGTCGAAGCCGCCCAAGTCGCCCGGGCCTTCCAGGAGCGAGTCCCGCACCGCCCTGGTCCGCCGCGCCCGCCGCATCAACCGTGAGCTCGCCGAGGTCTACCCCTACGCCCACCCCGAGCTGGACTTCGAGAACCCCTTCCAACTCGTGGTCGCCACCGTCCTGTCGGCCCAGACCACCGACCTCCGGGTCAACCAGACCACCCCCGGCCTCTTCGCGAAGTACCCCACCCCCGAGGACCTGGCCGCCGCCGACCCGGAGGAAGTCGAGGAGATCCTGCGTCCGACCGGCTTCTTCCGCGCCAAGACCAGGTCGGTGATAGGGCTCTCCAAGGCCCTGGTCGAGCAGTTCGACGGAGAGGTTCCCGGCCGTCTGGAGGACCTGGTGAAGCTGCCCGGCGTCGGCCGCAAGACCGCCTTCGTGGTGCTGGGCAACGCGTTCGGCCGACCGGGGATCACCGTGGACACGCACTTCCAGCGGCTGGTACGGCGCTGGCGGTGGACCGAGGAGAGCGAGCCGGACAAGATCGAGACCGCCGTCGGCTCCCTCTTCCCCAAGAGCGAGTGGACGATGCTCTCGCACCACGTGATCTTCCACGGCCGCCGCATCTGCCACGCCCGCAAGCCCGCCTGCGGCGCCTGCCCCATCGCGCCGCTCTGCCCGGCGTACGGCGAGGGGGAGACGGACCCGGAAAAGGCGAAGAAGCTCCTGAAGTACGAGAAGGGCGGCTTCCCCGGCCAACGGCTGAACCCGCCCCAGGCCTACCTGGACGCGGGCGGCCGCCCCGCTCCCCCGCTGGGGGCCGGATGAGGCAGGGTGGGACCCCGCCGAACCGGAACGATCCGCGCCCCCTCGGGCGTTGGACCGGGCAGAACCGGGGGGTGGTGCGGTGATGGCGCGCGCGAGTGACACACAGGGCGGGGCGGTGACCCTCAGCAAGGAGGGGCTGCCGGCCTGGCTGGGGCCGGTGGTGGACGCCGTGCAGACGGTGCAGCCGCTCCAGCTGAGCCGCTTCCTGCCCCCCAAGGACGGAGGCGGGCGGCAGTCGGCGGTCCTCATCCTCTTCGGTGACGGCGAGCGCGGCCCCGAGCTGCTGCTCATGGAGCGGGCCAGCTCACTGCGCTCGCACGCCGGGCAGCCGTCCTTCCCCGGCGGCGCCCTCGACCCGCAGGACGGCGATCCGCACGGTGACGGCCCGCTGCGGGCCGCCCTGCGCGAGGCCGAGGAAGAGACCGGCCTCGATCCGGCAGGCGTCCAGTTGTTCGGTGTGCTGCCCAAGCTGTACATCCCGGTCAGCGAGTTCGTCGTGACCCCCGTGCTGGGCTGGTGGCGCGAGCCGAGCCCGGTCGCGGTGGTCGATCCGAACGAGACCGCCCGCGTGTTCACGGTCCCCGTGGCGGATCTCACGGATCCCGCCAACCGCGCCACGGCGTACCACCCCAGCGGCCACCGAGGCCCGGCATTCCTGGTCGAATCCGCCCTTGTGTGGGGCTTCACCGCCGGTGTGATCGACCGCCTCCTGCACTACGCGGGCTGGGAGCGTCCCTGGGACCGCGAGAAGCTGGTGCCACTCGACTGGCGGTCATGACAGGGTGTCGTCCGTGCTGTGTTACCCGGGGGGCGACCCTCCGGACCCCGGCCGGCCTGCCGTGGCCGGGTACGAAGAGGCGAGGCCTGAACGGTGAACGTGCTGGACATCCTGTTGCTGGTCGCGGCCGTCTGGTTCGCTGTCGTCGGCTACCGCCAGGGCTTCGTCGTCGGCATCCTGTCGGTGATCGGTTTCCTGGGCGGCGGTCTCGTCGCCGTCTACCTGCTGCCGGTCATCTGGGACTGGCTGACGGACAACTCCGAGGTGAGCACGACGGCCGCCGTCGTCGCCGTGGTCGTCGTCATCGTCTGCGCGTCCGTCGGGCAGGCCCTCACCACCCACCTGGGCAACAAGCTGCGCCGCTACATCACCTGGTCCCCGGCCCGCGCGCTGGACGCGACCGGCGGCGCCCTGGTCAATGTCGTCGCGATGCTGCTGGTGGCCTGGCTTATCGGGTCCGCCCTGGCCGGTACGACGCTGCCCACGCTGGGCAAGGAGGTCCGTAGCTCCACGGTGCTGCACGGCGTGTCCGAGGCGCTGCCCGCCCAGGCCGACACCTGGTTCGCCGACTTCTCCTCCGTCCTCGCCCAGAACGGCTTCCCGCAGGTCTTCAGCCCGTTCGCCAACGAGCCGATCACCGACGTCCAGCCGCCCGACCCGGCCCTGGCGAACAGCGCCGTGGCGGTCCGCGCGCAGCGCTCCATCGTCAAGGTCGTGGGCACCGCGGAGAGCTGCGGCAAGGTCCTGGAGGGCACCGGCTTCGTCTTCGGCGAGCGCCGCGTCATGACCAACGCGCACGTCGTGGGCGGCGTCGACGAGCCGACCGTCCAGATAGGCGGCGAGGGCCGCAAGTACGACGCCACGGTCGTGCTGTACGACTGGAAGCGCGACATCGCCGTCCTCGACGTACCCGATCTCGACGCGCCCGTGCTGCAGTTCACCACCGGGGACGCGGCGAGCGGGGACGGCGCGATCGTCGCCGGCTTCCCGGAGAACGGCTCGTACGACGTCCGCGCGGCGCGCGTGCGGGGCCGCATCACGGCCAACGGCCCGGACATCTACCACCGCGGCACCGTCCGCCGCGACGTCTACTCGCTGTACGCGACGGTCCGTCAGGGCAACTCCGGCGGACCGCTGCTCACGCCCGAAGGCAAGGTCTACGGCGTGGTCTTCGCCAAGTCCCTCGACGACGCCGACACCGGCTACGCGCTCACCGCGGACGAGATCCGGCAGGACATCGCCCGTGGACGCGCCGCCAACCAGCAGGTGGACAGCGACAACTGCGCCCTCTGACGTGGGGGGGGGGGGGGGGCGGGCCCCCCCCCCCCCGCCCCCGCGGGGGGGGGGGGGGGCCCCCCCCCCCCCCCCACCACGCCCTGTCGGAGGCAGCGGTTCGGCACTGTGGGAAACAGCGGTTCGTCACCGGGGGACCCGTCCCGGGAAGAGGACCGCGCGAGAGCGTCAGTCGCGCGGGTGACGCAGGCGTACCGAGACCCAGCGGGCCCGGCGGCGAAGGATGCGCGGAATGCCCACCCGGAGGTCGTTGCCCTGCAACTGCGGGCCGCTGCCTCGTTGGTGGGAGTCAAGACCACCGGCCGAGCGGCGGTCGCGTACTGCGTCACTGTAGTCGTGCGTCCAGCCCATACACCGACGTCTGCCCGGGCCCCAAGGTCGATAACCGCCCGGTAGCCCGCCAATTGGCCTATGCGCCGGGCAATTGGCTGTTCGTGGAACACGCGTTCAGTTCCGGATACCGGGCGCGACGATCCGGTCACCGATCGGGTTCGGGATCCTTCAGCCAGTTGACCAGTTCGGTGGAGAAGACGGCCGGATCCTCTTCGTGCGGGAAGTGCCCGAGCCCGTCGAACAGCCGCCACCGGTACGGCGCTTCGACGTACTCGCCCGAACCGGCCGCGCTGCGGGTGCGCATCACGGGGTCCAGGGAACCGTGCAGATGCAGAGTCGGCACGCGCACCGGCCGCTTCATGCGCCGGTAGAACTGGATCCCGTCCGGCCGGGCCAGCGACCGCACCAGCCACCGGTAGGGCTCCACCGAACAGTGCGCGGTGGAGGGGATGCACATCGCCCGCCGGTACGTCTCGATCGCCTCGTCCTCCGGCTGCCGGGGCCCGGACCACTCCCTGATCAGACGGCCGACCAGCTCGCCGTCGTCGGCGGTGAGCTGCCGCTCCGGGATCCAGGGCCGCTGGAACCCCCAGATGTGGGAGCCGGCCGTGGTCTGCCGGACGTCGGCGAGCATTGCGGAGCGCCAGCGCCTCGGGTGCGGCATCGAAACGACCGCGAGCCGTCGTACGAGCTTGGGGCGCATGACCGCCGCGGTCCATGCCAGATAGCCGCCCAGGTCGTGGCCGACCAGCGCGGCGTCCGGTTCGCCGAGGGAGCGGATCACGCCGGTGATGTCGAGGGCGAGGTTGGCCGGGTCGTAGCCGCGGGGCGTACGGTCGCTGCCGCCCACGCCCCGCAGGTCCATGGCGACGGCCCGGAAGCCGGCGTCGGCCAGCGCGGTCAGCTGGTGCCGCCACGTCCACCAGAACTGGGGGAAGCCGTGCACGAGCATCACGAGCGGGCCGTCGCCCAGCTCGGCGATGTGGAAGCGCGCGCCGTTGGCGGCGACCTCCCGGTGGGTCACCTTGGTCTCGCCGACGAACTCGGGCCGTACGACCGAGGCGGGCTGAGCCGAAGGGGTGGCGGGGTCCGTCATGACGACGAGCGTGCCACAGGCTCGAGGGCTTTGCGGCCACCGTCCTGGGTCAGCTCGGGCCGCGGGTGCGGCTTGGCGTTCTGCAGGACGCCCGCCGACTCCTTCACCGAGGCGGCGACCTTCTGTGCGCCCTTGCCCTTCTTGGCCTTCTTGGCGAAGGCGACGCCGATCAGCGCCAGGACCACGGCGACGAGGACGTTCGCCGCGAAGGACAGCAGGAAGCAGATCGCGAGATTCCAGTCGCTCCAGGTACGGATGCCGTACGCGAGGGCGAAGTTCAGCATCGGCAGCGAGAACAGCAGGATCGCGCCTGCCACCGTGAACGCGCCACCGCTCGTCGCTCCCCGTTTCACGTCCTGCTTGAGCTGGGCCTTCGCCAGCGCGATCTCGTCGTGCACCAGCGCCGACATCTCGGTCGTCGCGGAGGCGAACAGCTGGCCGATGCTGCGTTCGGCGCCGACCGGGCTGCCGTCGGGTGCGCTCATCGCGGTCTCCCTCGTCTTGTACGGTTCCGCCGTCTTCTGCCTGACTGCGTGCGGTCCCGTCTTTGTACCGTCCCGTCAGATCATGCCGGACGGTCGTCCTCCTCGCCCGCCCCGCCCGCCACTTCGGCAAGCCCGTGGCGCGCCGCGGCCTTCTCCGCGGCGAGCCGGCGGTGCTCGGCGGCCTTGCGGTCGTAGATCTCCGCCATGCGCGCGTGGTACGCCGGATCGTCCTCCTCGTAGACGTCCGGGATGCCGTCGAGGTCGTCGTCGCGCTCCTCGTCCTGGCACATCCGGCGGTACTTGGCGTTGCGCACCTTCAGCAGGACGGTCGCCAGGACCGCCGCGATCAGTGAGCCCGTCAGTACGGCCGCCTTGACCTCGTCGGTCAGGACCGCGTCGCCCTCGAAGGCCAGCTCCCCGATCAGCAGCGAGACGGTGAAGCCGATGCCGGCGAGCGAGGCCACGGCGAAGACGTCCGCCCAGGCGAGGTCCTCGCTGAGCGAGGCCCGCGTGAAGCGGACGGTCAGCCAGGTACCGCCGAAGATGCCGACCGCCTTGCCGACGACGAGCCCCAGGACGACACCCAGCGTCTCCGGCTTGGTGAACACGTCTGCGAGCGCGTCGCCGGAGACCGACACCCCCGCGCTGAACAGGGCGAACAGCGGAACCGCCAGGCCGGCCGACAGCGGGCGTACGAGGTGTTCGATGTGCTCGCCGGGGGATTGCTCCTCGCCCTCACGGGTGGTGCAGCGCAGCATCAGGCCCATCGCGACGCCCGCGATGGTGGCGTGGACGCCGCTGTTGTACATCAGCGCCCAGATCACCAGCGCGAGCGGCACGTACACGTACCAGCCGCGTACGCCCTTGCGCAGCAGCAGCCAGAACAGGCCCAGGCCGACGACCGCGCCGCCGAGCGCGGCGAAGTCGATGCCGTCGGTGAAGAAGACGGCGATGATCAGGATCGCGAACAGGTCGTCGACGACGGCGAGCGTGAGCAGGAAGGCCCGCAGGGCACTGGGCAGGGAAGTGCCGATGACGGCCAGGACGGCGAGCGCGAAGGCGATGTCGGTCGCGGTGGGCACGGCCCAGCCGTCCAGGGCACCGCCCCCGGTGAGGTTGGTCAGCACGTAGACCAGCGCCGGTACGGCCATGCCGCACAGGGCGGCGACGACGGGCAGCGCGGCGGCCTTCGGGTCCTTGAGATCACCGGCGACGAGTTCGCGCTTGAGCTCGATGCCGGCGACGAAGAAGAAGACGGCGAGCAGTCCGTCGGCCGCCCAGTGCTCGATCGACAGGTTCAGCCCGAGCGCCCCGGGGCCGAGGTGGAAGTGACCGACGCTCTCGTAGCTGTCGTGCAGCGCGGGTATGTTCGCCCAGATCAGCGCGGCGACGGCGGCGACCAGCAACAGCACGCCGCCGACCGTCTCGGTGCGCAGCGCGTCCGCGACGTAGTTCCGCTCGGGCAGGGACAGGCGTCCGAAGACCTTGCGGGGAGGGGTGGTGCGGGGGGTGTCGGCGCGGGGCGCGGTCACGGTGGGCCTCCGGTGGATGGACAGCACGGAACTCGTGCCGACCAGACTTCCCGGCTCACCTTTGTTTAGTTTACCTAAAGTGAGCCCGGAGCATTCCGGTGACTCCCACGGTAGGCGCGTCCTGGGCACCCGGCGCACCAGTGCGCCGGGTGCCCAGGACAGCTGTGCTCAGTCCTCGCTGCTCGCGGTCGGCAGGTTGGTCTGGATGAGGTCCATGACGGTGGAGTCGGTGAGCGTGGTCACGTCACCGAGCTGCCGGTTCTCGGCGACGTCGCGCAGCAGGCGGCGCATGATCTTGCCGGAGCGGGTCTTGGGCAGTTCGGCCACCGGCAGGATCCGCTTGGGTTTGGCGATCGGGCCGAGGGTGGCGCCGACGTGGCCTCGCAGTTCGGCGACGAGGCTCTCGTCGTCGGCGTTCGCGGTGCCGCGCAGGATCACGAAGGCGACGATGGCCTGCCCGGTCGTCTCGTCGGCGGCACCGACCACGGCGGCCTCGGCGACGGACGGGTGGGAGACGAGGGCGGACTCGACCTCGGTGGTGGAGATGTTGTGGCCGGAGACGAGCATGACGTCGTCGACCCGGCCGAGCAGCCAGATGTCGCCGTCGTCGTCCTTCTTCGCGCCGTCGCCCGCGAAGTAGCGGCCCTCGAAGCGCGACCAGTAGGTGTCGAGGAACCGCTGGTCGTCGCCCCAGATCGTGCGCAGCATCGACGGCCACGGCTCGGTCAGGACGAGGTAGCCACCGCCGCCGTTCGGCACCTCGTTCGCCTCGTCGTCGACGACGGTCGCGGAGATGCCGGGCAGCGGCCGTTGTGCGGAACCGGGCTTGGTCGCGGTGACCCCCGGCAGCGGCGAGATCATCATCGCGCCGGTCTCGGTCTGCCACCAGGTGTCGACGACGGGTGTGCGGTCCGCGCCGATGTGCTTGCGGTACCAGATCCACGCTTCGGGGTTGATCGGCTCGCCCACCGACCCCAGGACCCGCAGGCTGGAGAGGTCGAACTTCGCGGGGATGTCGTCACCCCACTTCATGAACGTACGGATCGCGGTCGGTGCCGTGTACAGGATCGTCACCCCGTACTTCTGCACGATCTCCCAGAACCGGCCCTGGTGCGGGGTGTCCGGGGTGCCCTCGTACATGACCTGCGTCGCGCCGTTCGCCAGCGGCCCGTACACGATGTAGGAGTGGCCGGTGACCCAGCCGACGTCGGCGGTGCACCAGTACACGTCGGTCTCGGGCTTGAGGTCGAACACGGCGTGGTGGGTGTACGCCGTCTGGGTGAGGTAGCCGCCGGAGGTGTGCAGGATGCCCTTCGGCTTACCCGTCGTACCTGAGGTGTACAGAATGAACAGCGGGTGCTCGGCCTCGAACGCCTCCGGGGTGTGCTCGGCCGACTGCCGCTCGACGATCTCGTGCCACCACACGTCACGGCCCTCGGTGAAGGCGACCTCCTGGCCGGTGCGCCGCACCACGAGGACGTGCTCGACGTTGTCCACGCGCGCGACGGCGTCGTCGACGGCCGGCTTCAGGGCGGAGGGCTTGCCGCGCCGGTACCCGCCGTCGGAGGTGATGACGACCCGGGCGTCGGCGTCCTGGATGCGGGTGGCGAGCGCGTCCGCCGAGAAGCCGCCGAAGACCACCGAGTGCGCGGCACCGATCCGGGCGCACGCCAGCATCGCGACGGCCGTCTCGGGGATCATCGGCATGTAGACGGCGACCCGGTCGCCCTTGCGCACGCCCAGCTCCAGCAGGGCGTTGGCGGCCTTGGAGACCTCGTCCTTGAGCTGGGCGTAGGTGATGGCGCGGCTGTCGCCCGGCTCGCCCTCGAAGTGGATCGCCACCCGGTCGCCGTGCCCGGCCTCCACGTGCCGGTCGACGCAGTTGTACGCGACGTTGAGCTCGCCGTCCTTGAACCACTTGGCGAACGGCGGGTTCGACCAGTCCAGTGTCTCCGTCGGCTCCTTGGCCCAGGTCAGCCTGCGGGCCTGCTCGGCCCAGAAGCCGAGCCTGTCAGCCTTGGCCTGCTCGTACGCCTCCGCCGTGACATTGGCGTCGGCGGCCAGGTCGGCGGGCGGCTCGAACCTGCGCTCTTCCTTGAGCAGGTTGGCCAGGCTTTCGTTGCTCACGACATCTCCCTTTCCAAGGGTGTCCGTTGTGTCCCAGGCCACAGCTCATCAGACCCGGGAGCCGGTGACAAGAGTCGACAGAAAATTGGTTTAGACCTGTCGGGGCCGTGTGGTGCGGCTCCCTTTCTGTCGCTCCGAGTCATCCGTACCCACGGACCCCGACCGGACGGAGTTCATGGGATGTAACGGCTTTCACACTCGCGGGAGGCGGGAGGCGGGAGGCGGGCCGAAGAGGGGAGGCGTGGTGAGGTGATAAGGCTGGGGGAGCCCGCAGGTGGATGGGGCCGGTGCGCGGGCACCGAGGGAGCGTGAGCCGGGCGATGCGGGGCGGGCTTGCGAGGAGTGGGTGGGCTTGCGAGGAGTGGGTGGGGCGGGCCGACCGCCGTGCGGCGCAGCCGGCCCGCCCCGCCCGGTCGCTCACGCGCTCAGATCCGCCACCCCCACATGGTCGAACACCTCGCGCCCGCCCGCGCGGTCCTCACCGAGCAGGTACGCCTGTGCTTCGCCCACGTGGAAGTACATCCCGTGCAGCTCGAGCTCACCGGCCCGCAGCGACCGCGCCACCGACTCATGGCCCCGCAGATGGTCCAACTGCTCGACCACATTGGTCAGGCACAGTTGCTCGACCGCGTCGGCTGTCGCCCGTCCGGCCAGCCGCGCCCCGGGCCGGCCGGCGTCGGCCATCCGCTCCAGGCTGGGCAGCCCGTGCCGCAGCCACCGCTGCAACGGTGTCTGCGCGTCACCCGGTTCGGCGTCGAGCAGCGCTTGCATGGCCCCGCAACCGGAGTGCCCGCAGACCGTGATGGACCGCACCTTCAGCACGTCCACCGCGTACTCGATCGCGGCTGCCACCGAGTCGTCCCCGCTCTCCTCGCCGGGCGGTGGCACGAGGTTGCCCACATTGCGCACCACGAACAGGTCGCCGGGACCACTGGAGGTGATCATCGACGTGACCAGCCGCGAGTCGGCGCAGGTGAGGAACAGCTGGGACGGCTGCTGCCCTTCCCGGGCCAGCCGTGCCAGCTCGCCCCGCACCAGCGGTGCGGTGTTCCGCTGGAACGCGCTGATCCCGCGGAGAAGCTGACGTGCACTGGGCCGGGAGCCGGCGGCGCCGAGGGCCTGGACATGCTCGGCCCGCTCGGCGGGGCCGGCCTGTTCGGCCCGTTCGACCCGCTGGGTGTGTGGGGTCTGCTCGGCCTGTCCGGTCGGCTCGGTGAGTGCCGGTGGCGCGGCGGACCTGGCGAGCCCGCTCGCGGCGGCCGACCGGGTGGACTCCGCGAACTCCGTGGGGAGCGTGCCGGTCCGTTCGTCCGGTTCTTCGCCGGACGGCTCCTTCGACAGGGCCTCCTGGTGCTCCGTGGCGTGGGCACCGGGCGGCGGTGCCGACATCGGGCCGTCGCACTGATGGTTGCGCCAGGGTGTCCAGGGACGGCAGCGACAGCCGGTGAGCGGACTGTCCGCCGTGCCGGCTGAGACGGCAGCTCCGACGGGCGGGACGGCAGGGTCGTCGCCCTCGCCGCCGGAATCGGAGCCGGAGCCTGAACCGACGGCCCCCGCGCCGGAGCGGCGGCCGGTCAGCTCGACGAAGCCGCCCTGCGCGGTGTGCGTTCTCTGCCAGTCCTGCAGTGTCTCGTACGCCGCGTGATCCATGAAGGAGCCGTCCAACTCGACGGTCACACGAGCGCCTTGGGGCACGTGATGCAAGGCGCGGCTGAGGCGTGGTACCGCCAGGAACGTCAACTGTCCTCGTACATGTACGTGATGGGTTCCTTCCTTCTCGTCGTGGGTGATGCGGGTGCGGGCGAGACGGTGCATGGAGACGCCGACGGCCACGGCGATCCCCAGAGTGACGCCCTGCAGGACGCCGAGGAACACCACGCCCAGGGTGGTGATGGCGTACACCGGCACCTCTCGGTGGCGGGTCACCGTGCGGATGTGGTGCAGGGACACCATCTGGATGCCGACGGCCATGACCAGGGCTGCGAGCGAGGCGAGCGGGATCAGCTCCAGGACCGGGACCATCAGCAGCGCGGCGACTACTACGAGAACGCCGTGCAGCATGGTGGAGTTCCGGCTGACGGCACCGGCGTGCACATTCGCGGAACTGCGTACCGCCACGCCCGCGACGGGCAGTCCGCCCAGTGCGCCGGAGACCAGATTGGCGGCACCCTGGCCCAGCAGTTCGCGGTCGAGGTCGGAGCGGCCGACCAGGGCGGGCAGGCCGGGGCGGGCGGCGATCAGCTTGTCCACGGCGACCGCACCGAGCAGCGACTGCACGCTGCACACCAGTGTGATGGTGAGGACGGCGGCGACGAGTCCGAGCACCGGCCCTTCCGGCATCCCCGCCAGGGCATGGCTGCTCCAGGACGGCAGCTCGACCCGGGGCTGGGTGAGCCCGGCGAACGCGGCGGTCGCGGTGGCCCCGGTGACGGCGACCAGCGCGGCGGGCACCTTGCGCAGCAGACCGCCCAGGCGGCCGGGCAGGCGCGGCCAGAGCAGCAGCAGGGCCAGCGTGAGAACGCTGACCGCCACCGCGGCCGGGTGCAGGTCGAGCAACTGGGCGGGCAGGGAGCTCAGATTGTCGAGTACGGAGCTCTGCGGGCTTCCGCCGAGGACGATGTGCAGCTGGGCGACGGCGATGGTGACACCGATGCCCGCGAGCATGCCGTGCACGATGGCGGGGCTGACGGCGAGCGCGCTGCGTGCCACGCGCAGGCAGCCGAGGCCGAGTTGGGCGAGGCCGGCCAGGACGGTGATGGCGCAGGTGGTCCGCCAGCCGTAGCGGTGGATGAGGTCGGCGGTGACGACGGTCAGGCCGGCGGCGGGCCCGCTGACCTGGAGGGGCGAGCCGCCGAACCGTCCGGCGACGAGCCCGCCGACGGCGGCGGCGACCAGGCCCGCCTGGAGGGGTGCGCCGGTGGCCAGGGCGATGCCCAGGGACAGGGGCAGGGCGATGAGGAAGACCGCGATCGCGGCGGATACGTCGGCGCCCGCCATGTGGAAGCGGCGGTGCGGTGCGGGCGGGGGGCTGTGGGGCGGGTGGACTCGCTCGGTCTGTGGCGAGTCCGGCGTACGAGTGGGGATGCAGGCTGACATGTTTCCCGTCTCCTCCGGGGCTGCGCGGTCGCATTTGCGGCCGTGGGTCACGGCGTACAGCGGCGGGATGGATCAACTATCAGTAAACGAATCGTAATGCAGAGTAAAGGCTAAGCATGTATTTTTCGGGCAAATAGGTCAATCGATCACCCGGATGAGCGAACCGGGCATTTTGTCGGCTTGTCGTATTAATTCCTTCTCGGGCCTCGTGCGACGTTGACGGCGCCGTTGTTGGCCCTGGAGAAGGAAGAAGGTGGGCGGAAGATGGCCGCCACCCAGAGGATCGCCGCGGGCGCCGTGATCGCCGCGGCGGTCGCGTCGCTCGCCGGCTGCGCTACGGGAACCGGGGGTTCCCACGGTTCTGAAAGAGGGGTGTCGGGGCCCCAGAAGGCGAAGCCGGCCGCCCCCGCACCCGGGAGCGCCGTCCGCCTCATCGGCGACGGCTCCACCGCGTTCACCGGGGCCCAGCCCCATCTGCCCAGACCGGAGCGCCTCAAGCCGGGGCAGAAGCCGCCGCAGTTCGTCGTCTTCTCGTGGGACGGCGCGGGCGAGGACAGTCAGCGGCTGTTCTCCCACTTCCGCAAGGTGGCCAAGGAGAACAACGCCACCATGACCTATTTCCTCAGCGGTGTGTACGTACTGCCGGAGCACAAACGCGACCTCTACAGGCCGCCCCAGCACTCGCCGGGCCGCTCCGACATCGGCTTCAACGACGAGCAGGGCATCGCCGACACCGTGAAGCAGCTCCGCCTGGCGTGGCTGGAGGGCAACGAGATCGGCACCCACTTCAACGGCCACTTCTGCGGCAAGGACGGCGGTGTCGGCGAGTGGTCGGTCGAGGAGTGGAAGGAGGAGATCGCCCAGGCCAAGCAGTTCGTCAAGACCTGGAAGACCAACACCGGCATGGCGAAGGCGGCCCCGCTGCCCTTCGACTACGACAAGGAACTCATCGGCGCCCGCACACCCTGTCTCGAAGGACAGGAGAACTTCCGCAAGGCCGGCCGGGAGCTGGGCTTCCGCTACGACACCAGCGGCGTCAACAACCAGGTCTGGCCCGGCAAGAAGGAGGGCCTGTGGGATCTGTCCATGCAGCTCGTGCCCTTCCCCGGCCACTCCTTCGAGCAGCTCACCATGGACTACAACTTCATGGTCAACCAGTCCGGTACCGCCACCCAGGGAGACCCCGCCAAGCACGAGTACTGGGGCGACCAGATGCGTGACGGCCTGCTCAGGGGTTTCCAGCGGGCCTACGACGGCAATCGCGCGCCGCTGATCATCGGAAACCACTTCGAGTCCTGGAACGGCGGGACGTACATGCGAGCCGTCGAGGAGGTCGTGGAGAACGTGTGCACCAAGGAAGAGGTGCGTTGCGTCTCCTTCCGGCAGCTCGCGGACTGGCTGGACGCCCAGGACCCGCAGACCCTTGCCAAGCTGCGCGGCCTCGGAGTCGGCGAGGCCCCGAAGCAGGGCTGGGCGTCCTTCCTCTCCGGCAGTCCCGCTCCGGCCCCGAAGGGCGTGCCCGGGGCACCGGCGGTCAAGCGGTAGCGGTCGGTCGCAGGCGGTGGGGGTCGCGCGGGCCGGCCCGCGCGACCGTCACACCGAGGCGGTCAGGCTCTCTCCGAGGACGAAGCCGGGGTCGATCTGCGCAGCCAGGTCGGCCCCCGTCCGCTCGTTCCCCCACGACTGGGCGTTCTTCAGATGGAAGTGCACCATCTGGCGCGTGTAGCGCCCCCAGTCGCGTCGCTCGTACGCCGAGTCGGCGGTCGTCCGCAGCAGCTCCAGGGCGCGGCGGTTGGCGTCCTCCAGGGCGTCGAACCGGGGCGGCCGGCCCTTCTCCATGGCGCGCACCCAGTCCGAGTGGCCGACCGTCACGAGCAGGTCGTCCCCGACCTCGGCGCGGAGGAAGTCGAGGTCGTCCTGGCCCTGGACCTTGTTGCCCACGACCCTCAGCCCGACGCCGAAGTCACGGGCGTACTCCTTGTACTGGCGATAGACGGAGATCCCCTTCCGGGTCGGCTCGGCGACGAGGAACGTGATGTCGAAACGGGTGAACATACCGGACGCGAAGGAGTCCGAGCCCGCCGTCATGTCGACGACCACGTACTCGTCGCGGCCGTCCACCAGGTGGTTCAGGCACAGCTCCACCGCCCCCGTCTTGGAGTGGTAGCAGGCGACCCCCAGGTCGGCGTCCGTGAAGGGGCCCGTGACCATCAAACGGACGGCACCGCCGTCGAGTTCCACCGGCCGGGCGCACGCGTCGTACACCGGGTTGTCCTCCGACACCCGCAGCAGCCGCGAACCCTCGCCGGGCGGGGTCGTCTTGATCATCGTCTCGGCGGAGGCGATGCGGGGGTTGGAGCCGCGCAGATAGTCCTTGATCAGCGGCAGCCGGTCCCCCATCGCGGGCAGTGCCGCGGCCGCCGCCTCGTCGAGCCCGAGTGCGGCGCCCAGGTGCTGGTTGATGTCCGCGTCGACCGCGATCACCGGCGCGCCACCGGCTGCGAGATGACGGACGAAGAGGGAGGACAGCGTGGTCTTGCCGCTGCCGCCCTTCCCGACGAAAGCAATTTTCATGTTCACCAAGAGTAGTGCCGCGTACGCACTGCGTCGCGTGCCCACGTGAAGAAGACCACTCCTTCGTGGGGTCCGCGCCTCCGTTGCGTAGTGTCGTACTCATGAGTACGACAGGCGCTACCGCCGATCCGCTCGCAGCCCTGGGATCGCTGCCCGGGGTGGCCGACTCCGTCGAGACCGTGCGCAAAGCCGTGGACCGCGTCTACGGGCACCGCATCATGCGACGACGCAGCACGGCGATCACCTCCGAGGCCGCCCTGCGCGGCTCCCGCGGCTCGGCGGCGCTGTCCGGGGCGGACTGGGCCCTGGAGGAGGTCCGTCGGCGCAGCGACTTCGGAGCCGACGACGAGGCACGGGTCGTCGGCGCGGCGCTGCGGCTGACCGCCGAGGCGGGCCAGTTGCTGTCCATCTGGCGGCAGTCGCCCTTGCGGGTGCTGGCGCGGCTGCACCTGGTCGCCGCGGCGACCGGCGGCGACGAGGTGGGGCGGCCGAGGCGGTCGGACGAGGCGGTCGCCGAGCCGCTGATCGAGCTGCCCCTGCCGAGTGCGGACGAGGTCTCCGGCCGGTTGGAGGGGCTGTCCGAGCTGATCCTCGCGGGGAGTTCCGCGCCCGCTCTGGTCACCGCCGCCGTCGTCCACGGCGAGCTTCTCGCCCTGCGGCCCTTCGTCTCGCACAACGGCCTGGTGGCACGCGCCGCCGAGCGCATCGTGCTGATCGGCAGCGGCCTCGACCCCAAGTCGGTCTGCCCCGCCGAGGTGGGCCATGCGGAACTGGGCCGGGCGGCCTACCTCGCGGCCCTCGACGGCTATGTCTCCGGCACCCCGGAAGGCATGGCGGCCTGGATCGCCCACTGCGGCAGAGCGGTGGAACTGGGGGCCCGCGAGTCGACAGCGGTGTGCGAGGCGCTTCAGCGCGGGGCGGCGTAACGGGTAAGGCGCCCCCGCGGGAGCCGGGAATCCCGGAAGAACCCGGAAAAGAGTTGCGGCGGTACGAGGTCTCGTACCGCCGCTGGCATGTTCACCGGGTTACCAAGCGTCCTCGATATGTGCCCATCAGGTCGGGAACCTCGCCCGTCACCTGGTGCGGCTGGCCCGTAATCGACGGGTCGACGTCGCGTGGGTGCCCGGCGTTCATGCTTCGGTCCGTGGGGCCAAATGCGGTATTGAGGTGATCCTCTCGGATGTCCTTGGTCTCGCGGGCCGTTGGTTCCTTTGTACTCCAGGACCCCGGCAAGCGGAAGTGCTGGCGTCCGTTCTTTACTTTTACTCTCAAACACGTGGTAATCGGGCATGGGGGGTCGTGCGTGATCGCGGCTCAGGCGGTCGCCGCCGCCCGCCGTCGGCTGGCGTACCAGACCAGACCCGCCGTGGCCGCCGCGGCTCCTATCGCCGCCACCGCGACGAGCGCCGGACGGGGCGGGACGGAGAACCCCGGAATCCGCTGCTTGAGTCGCACCGGCCGGTGGAAGTCCAGGATCGGCCACCCGCGCGCGACGGCCTCACGGCGCAGCGCACGGTCCGGATTCACAGCGTGCGGATGACCGACCGCCTCCAGCATCGGCAGATCGGTCACCGAGTCGCTGTAGGCATAACAACGCGCGAGGTCGTAGCCCTCGGACTCCGCCAGTTCCCGGACGGCCTCGGCCTTGGTCGGGCCGTACGCGTAGTACTCCACCTCCCCGGTGAAGCAGCCGTCCTCGCCCACGACCATCCTGGTGGCCACCACGCGGTCCGCGCCGAGCAGTTCGCCGATCGGCTCGACCACTTCCGCGCCCGATGTGGACACGATCACGACGTCGCGGCCGGCGGTGTGGTGCTGCTCGATCAGAGAGGCCGCCTCGTCATAGATGAGCGGGTCGATCAGATCGTGAAGGGTCTCGGCGACGATCTCCTTCACCTGTCGGACGTTCCAGCCGCGGACCATCGCGGAGAGGTACTCGCGAGTCCGCTCCATCTGGTCGTGGTCCATACCGCCGACGAGGAAGACGAACTGCGCATATGCGGTACGCAAGGCCGCCCTGCGGTTGATCAGCCCGCCCTGGTAGAAGGACTTGCTGAAGGTGAGTGTGCTCGACTTCGCAATGACCGTCTTGTCCAGGTCAAAGAAGGCCGCTGTACGGGGCAAGGAGTGGTTTTCCACATCCTTGAGCATAGGGGCAGCTCATTCGGCGTAAGGTCGGCGTGTGGGTTTGCCTGAGAAGGCTCTCGGGTACACCATGGAAGTCACGGATCGTTCGCGACCGTGCTAACCCGGCCCGACTCCTCCCCCCCCCGAGTCGGCCGTGGAGACGACCCCCGCTCTCCCCCCCGGCGGGGGTCGTCGCATGTCCGGACGGGTTTTCCCCTCCCTGTGCGGATCTGTTCCCGCACCGAAGCGACAGAGATCGCCTCTTCAGCACGTCCACAATTCGTCACTCTCCGTAGCCGTCGGGCTGCTCTGTGCGCGTCGTACACAGGGCGTACAGCGCTCACCGGTACGGGTGACGGTGATATTCACAACTCCCCACTGGTCCACAGTTATCCACCAAGATCCCCATGATTTCCGGCTTCGTTGCACCGTGAATCCCACACGTTCGCTCGCGCCGAGTTCCGGGCCGGTTCCGTTTGCCGGTCCTCCCGGGCCGGTTTCCGGCGGACCTCATAGGGAGACCGGGTGCCGGTTCTTCACACGTACGGGATTCGCGGGGCCGCAGAGGACTGCGCGCCACGCGGCGAAGGGGGAGGAAAACCGTGACCGGAGTCGTCACACACGACCCGCCGCCCGCCGCCGGAGGGCGGCAGGGCAGGCCACTGATCGTCACCGAGGACGCGGCACTCCTCGACGACCTGCTGCGGCTGTGCGCCGCGGCCGGTGCCACACCCGAGGTGCACCACTCGGTGCCCGCACAGCGGGGCGGCTGGGAGTCCGCGCCGCTCGTCCTGGTCGGCGACGATGCCGCGCGCCGCGTGCGCGGCGCCGTCCGCCGCCGCGGAGTGGTCCTCGTGGGGCACGATCAGGACGACTCAGGGGTGTGGCGCAGGGCCGTCGAGATCGGCGCCGACCACGTCCTGGTGCTGCCCGACGGCGAGCAGTGGCTCGTCGACCGGATCGCCGACGTCGCCGAGGGCGTCGGGCGGCCCGCCCTCACCGTGGGAGTCGTCGGCGGGCGCGGCGGGGCCGGAGCGTCCACGCTCGCCTGCGCTCTCGCCGTCACCTCCGCGCGTGAGGGACTGCGCACTCTCCTGGTGGACGCGGATCCACTGGGGGGCGGACTCGACGTACTGCTCGGCGGCGAGACCGTCGAAGGCCTGCGCTGGCCGGCATTCGCCGCCTCACGAGGGCGCGTCGGCGGCGGAGCCCTGGAGGAGTCGCTGCCCGCGCTGCATCAGCTGCGCGTGCTCAGCTGGGACCGCGGCGACTGTGTCGCCGTCCCGCCGCAGGCCGTGCGGGCAGTGCTCGCCGCCGCTCGCCGCCGCGGCGGCACGGTCGTCGTCGACCTGCCGCGGCGCATCGACGACGGAGTCGCCGAGGTCCTCGCCCAGCTCGACGTCGGCCTCCTCGTGGTCCCCGCCGAACTGCGCGCCGTCGCGGCGGCCGGACGAGTCGCGTCCGCCGTCGGCATGGTCCTGCGCGACCTGAGGGTGGCGGTACGCGGCCCGTACGCCCACGGACTCGACGACCGTGAAGTGTCCCGCCTGCTCGGACTGCCCTTGGCCGGTGAGGTGCCCATCGAGTCCGGCCTGCTGCGCCCGGACGGCGGCAAGGCACCGCCCGGTGGGTCCGCGCGCGGACCGCTCGCCCGTTTCTGCAAGGAGTTCTGGGAGCGGGCGCTGACCGAGGCGGGCGCCGTATGAGCACTGTGCCCCGGCTCGACCGGTCGCGAGGATCCGGCTCACTCCTCGACGGCGTACGGCAGTGGCTCGCCGAGAGCGGAGCCGAACCGACACCCGCACGCGTGGCGCAGGCGCTGCGCGAACAGGGGCGTGTCCTCGGGGACGCGGAAGTGCTGGGGGCGGCCGAACAACTGCGGTCCGAGCTGGTCGGCAGCGGCCCGCTGGAGCCACTGCTCGCCGACCCGTCGGTGACCGACGTCCTGGTGTCGGCCCCCGACCGGGTCTGGGTCGACCGGGGCGGCGGCCTGGAACTGACCGCCGTCTCCTTCCCGGACGCGGCCGCCGTGCGGCGCCTCGCGCAGCGTCTGGCCGCGGTGGCCGGACGCCGGCTGGACGACGCCCGGCCCTGGGCCGACGCGCGGCTGCCCGACGGAACCAGGCTGCACGCCGTACTGCCTCCGGTGGCCGTCGGCTGCACCTGCCTGGCGCTACGAGTGGTGAGGCCGCGGGCGTTCACCCTGGACGAACTCGTGGCCGCGGGCACGGTGCCGCCGGGTGGGGACGAGGTGCTGCGGGCACTGCTGCGGGCCCGTTTGTCCTTCCTGGTCAGCGGAGGCACCGGCACCGGCAAGACGACTCTGCTCAGCGCGTTGCTGGGGCTGGTCGGGCCGGGGGAGCGGATCGTGCTGGCGGAGGACTCGGCGGAACTGCGGCCGGACCACCCGCACGTCGTCCGGCTGGAGACCCGGCCGGCCAACCAGGAGGGCGCCGGGCTGGTCACACTCGAGGACCTGGTGCGGCAGGCGCTGCGGATGCGGCCGGACCGGCTGGTCGTGGGCGAGGTGCGCGGAGCGGAGGTCGTCCACCTGCTGGCCGCGCTCAACACCGGCCACGAGGGCGGATGCGGGACGGTCCACGCGAATGCCGCCGCCGACGTCCCCGCCCGGCTCGAGGCGCTGGGCACGGCGGCCGGGCTCGACCGGGCGGCTCTGCACAGCCAGCTGGCGGCCGCGCTCTCCGTGGTGCTGCACCTTGTGCGCGACCCGGCCGGGCGGCGGCGGATCGCCGAGGTGCATGTGCTGGAGCGGGACCCCTCGGGGCTGGTGCGGACCGTGCCGGCGCTGCGGTGGCAGTCGGATGCGTTCGCGTACGAGCGTGGCTGGGAGCGGCTGAGGGAGCTGCTGCGAAGCGAGAGGAGTCAGGGGAGCCATGAGCGTGACAGGCGGGATGGGTGAGGTGCCGATGAGTGCGGCCGTTGCATGTGCCGGGGTGGCGGTCCTGCTCTGGGGCGGACCGTACTCGGCGCTTCGGCGGGCACAGTTGCTGCTGGCCGGGGGCGAGGTGGCCGGCAGTGGGCCACCGTCATGGCAGGACCTGGCGCACGACCTGCGGCGCGTGCGTGGACGCTGGCGGCCCGAGTGGTGGTCACCGGTCGTCGGACTGCTCGTGGCCGTGCTCGGCGGCTCGGTGCTGCCGGTCGCCGCGGGGGCGGCAGGGGTACCCCTGCTGCGTCGTGCGTGGCGGGCCCGGTCGGCGCGGCGGGCGGGCGAACGCCGGGCTGACGCGGTGATCGCGCTGTGCGCGGCGCTCGCCGGGGAGGTGCGTTCCGGGAGGCAACCCGGTGAGGCCTTGCAGCGCGCCGCCCGCGACTCGGGAGGGCTCGGCGAGGCCCAGGCGGCCGTGCTGGCGGCCGCCCGGTTCGGCGGTGATGTGCCCGGCGCGCTGACCGGTGCGGCACGGCAGCCCGGGGCCGACGGTCTGTTGGGGCTCGCGGCGTGCTGGCGGGTGGCCGTGGACCAGGGCGCGGGGCTCGCGGCCGGACTCGACCGCCTCGAAGGGGCGTTGCGCGCCGAACGCGACCAACGCGCAGACCTGAGAGCGCAGTTGGCGGGGGCGCGCTCCACCGTGGTGATGCTCGCCTGCCTGCCGGTCCTGGGGCTCCTCCTGGGCGCGGCACTCGGCGCGGACCCGCTGCAGGTCCTGCTGCACACCGGAGCCGGCCTCGGGTGCCTGCTCGTCGGCGGGGTGCTGGAGGGGCTGGGGATGTGGTGGGCGCTGCGGATCATGCGAGGTGCGGAGGGCGCGTGAGGTGGAGGGAAGAGAGCGTGCGAGGCGGGTTCGCGCCGGTCGGCCGGGTGAGGCGAACGGAGGACGAGTGGGTGGGAGGAAGGCGGGATGAGTGCGGAAGTTGTCCACAGGCTGGGGGTGGCCGTGGGGATCGTCATGGCCCTCGCGTGGGCGGTGCGGTGCGCGGACGCCCTGCGGTGTCGTCGGCGGGCGAGGCAGCGGCTCGCCGAGGTGCTGGCCCGCCCGGCAAAGCCGGAGATCCCGCGGCCCGGGGTGCGGGAGGCCGTACGCCGGTGGCTGCCGGAGGCGGCGGTGGTGGGTGCCGGGTGGATGGTGGGCGGTGGGGTCGTCGGTCTCGGCCTGGGGCTGACCGGGGCGGCGGTGCTGTGGTGGTGGCGCCGCAGGCGGCAGGCGACGGAGTCCATGAGTGAGGCCGACGTGCGGGCCGCGGCCCGGCAGCTGCCGCTCGCGGCCGACCTGCTGGCCGCGTGCATCGCGGCGGGGGCGAGGCCGGTGATCGCGGCGCAAGCCGTGGGGGAAGCACTCGACGGGCCCGTCGCAGGAGCATTGGCACGTGGTGCCGCCGAGGTGCGTCTGGGAGGCGAACCCGCCTGTGCCTGGCGGAGTTTGGCGGCGATGCCCGGGGCGGAGGCGCTGGCCCGGCTGCTGGAGCGGGCCGACGTGTCCGGTCTCCCGGCGGCGGTGCCGGTTGCCCGGATCGCGGCCGACGCCCGCGCCGACCGGGCCCGCGCCGGCACGGCTCGGGCCCGACGAGCCGCCGTCATGGTCACCGCACCGGTGGGGCTGTGCTTCCTGCCCGCCTTCATCGCCGTGGGCATCGTTCCCGTCGTGATCGGCCTGGCGGGCGGGGTGCTGGGAGGGAGTGGGCCGTGAGGCGGATCTGAGGGGCGGCCGGGGCAGTCGGTCCGGGCCGGCCATGTCGGGCAAGGCGGTCGGCGGGTCCGTGCTGTGAGCTCAAGCGGTTGGAGAAGCACGGCAGTGAAGGCGGCTGAAGCAGGTCGAGCAGGCAGAGCAGGTCGAGCAGGTAGAGCGGGTCAAGCAGTTCGGCTGGTCCACGGGGACCGGTCGTCGAGCAAGTGGGATCGAGACTCACGGGGGTCGAAATGAGCAAGGCGGTACGAGCGAGGCTGCGTTTCCTGGTGCGCCGGGTGCGTGCGGCGCGGAGGGACGCGGGGATGGTGACCAAGCGTGTCGCGGCACTTGCTGTGTCCCACCCGATTGGGTCGCTTTACCCGTGGGCTGAGCCTCGTCGGCGAAGATCCGCACAGTGAGTCATCGTGTCTCTTTCCCCGCCCACGCTGGTGATCTATGTCACGCTTGATGGTCCGGCGGCCTGGTGCCTGGGCCGAGTGTGACTCTACGCCCGACGGCAGTGCTCAGGCATGGCATTCGCGTTGGAGTAGGCAGATACGGATGATGGACGCCAACGTCGGCGGCACGGACGTCGTCGGCCGGGGGAGGGTTCGTACGATGGTGCTGGACTGGAGCAAGATCGGCGCGGGGGACCAGGAGCCTCTGCTGCGCCCGCGTGAAATCTATGCGGCATTGCCTAGTAGGCCGTGGCCTTACCTTCGTCAGGAACAGGGCGAGGTCCTTGAGGGCTGGTTCCGCCGCAAGGACGACCGCGATGTGGTGATCAAGCAGAACACCGGCGGCGGCAAGACTGTCGCGGGTCTGCTGATCGCCCAGAGCACGCTCAACGAGGGTGTGGGAAAGGCTGTTTACCTCGCTCCTGACACCTACTTGGCTAAGCAGGTACGCAGGGAGGCTGACCGACTGGGGCTCGTAACCGTGGACGACCCCTCTGACATCGCGTTCCGCTCTCAGCAAGCCATCCTGGTTACTACCTTCCAGAAACTCATCAACGGCAAGTCCGTCTTCGGTGTGGCTGGCGATGGCCGGGAGACGATCGACCTGGGCATCGTCGTCGTCGACGACGCCCACGCGGCGCTCGCCACCACCGAGGGCCAGTTCCGGCTGACTGTCCCCGCGAATCACAGTGCCTACAAGGCCCTCACGGCACTGTTCGCCGCTGATCTACAGCACCAGTCCGCCAAGGGATGGAGTGACATCCAAGCGGGTGACTACACCGCTGCTGTCCGAATCCCGTTCTGGTCGTGGGCGAATCGGCACAGCGAGGTCATGGCTCTGCTGCACCCCCACCGTCTCGAGGACGACTTCAAGTTCGAATGGCCACTCATCGCCGACAACCTGCAGTTGTGCGCGGCTACCGTGACCAGTAGGGGCTTGGAGATCCGTCCGCCCTGTCCGCCCATCGGCATGATCCCGGCCTTCGCCCGGGCGCGCAGACGGGTATACCTGACTGCCACTCTCGCGGACGACAGCATCTTGGTGACCGACCTGGACGCTGATCCGGCACTCGTGGCCCGCCCGGTCACACCAGGCAGCGCATCTGACCTCGGCGACCGCATGATCCTTGCCCCAGTAGCCCTCAATCGGACTCTCGACGACGACGCCGTGCGCCTCCTGGCCTGGCAGTTTGCCCATGGTGACCGCAACGGAGACAACGTCCCAGACGCACAGCCGATCAACGTCGTCGTCCTGGTCCCCAGTCGACGTGCCGCTGCGGCGTGGGAACCCTACGCCGACCGTACGCATTACGTCGGAGGCCTGGAAGCGGGCGTTGCGGAGCTCAAGGCTGGCCATGTCGGCCTCGTCGTGCTGGTCAATAAGTACGACGGCGTCGACCTCCCCGGCAACGCCTGCCGCCTGCTCATTCTGGACGGCGTCCCCCGTCCGATGGACGCCCTGGAACGCCGTGAGGCAGTCGCGCTCGCCAACAGCCCCACCCGGCTGGCCCGGGAAGTGCAGCGGATCGAGCAGGGTATGGGCCGCGGAGTGCGAGACAGCGAGGACCACTGCGCGGTGCTCCTGCTCGGCGCCAATCTCGGAGTGGCCACCCACGATCCGCTCCATCTCGGCCTGTTCTCCCCCGCTACCCGAGCCCAGCTTGCCTTGAGCAGGGATATCGCCCAACAAATCCACGGGAAGGGGCTGGAGGCCGTGCGCGGGGCGATCGAAGCCTGTCTCGGCCGGTATCCGCAGTGGCTGGAGCGCAGCCGGCGGGCGCTGGCGGAGATCCGGTACGCCGACACCAGCGTTGTTCGACCGGAGACCATCGCCGCTCGCGAGGCCTTCGACCTCGCTGCCACGGGCCAGCCACGGGCAGCGGCTGACCGGCTTCAGCAGGCTATCAACGGACTGGAAGATCCTGCTCTGCGTGGCTGGTTCATGGAGCAGAAGGCCGCCTACCTGCATCTGGTCGACCCGGTTGCGGCGCAACAGCTGCTTACGTCGGCGGTCAACGAGAATGAGTTCGTGCTGAAGCCTGCCGCAGGAATCGCGCCCGCGAAGATCAAGGCAGCAGCTGTCCAGGCCCGCGCGGCAGCCGAGTTTCTAGCCAACGCGTATCAGGACGGGATGACTTTGGTCCTGGGAGTGAGAGCGTTGCTGGAGGAGATCGTGTGGGACGAGGACCGCACTGATGACGCCGAGGCCGGCTGGCAGCGGCTTGGACAGCACCTCGGCTTCACTAGCACCCGTCCCGAGAAGCTGTACGGAACCGGTCCCGACAACCTGTGGGCACTGTCCGCCGACCGACATGCCGTTACTGAGCTGAAGACTGGCTGCACCACGGACAGCATCGCCAAGAAGGATCTCGACCAGCTCGGCGGCAGCGTCCGCTGGGATGTGGAGCAGCATCCTGGCGTGACCGCACTGCCGGTGATGGTCCACCCCAGCCGGGATCTCGACGAGCGGGCGATCGCTGTGCCGAACATGCGGGTGGTCACCCCGGACAAGCTCCAGGCGCTCAAGCAAGCAGTCGTGGCCTACGCTGTCGCACTCGCCGACGGACAAGGTCGCTGGGGCGATGAGCAAGCCGTTGCCGCACAGCTCGCTCACCACAAGCTCACTGCGGGAAATCTCTTTCAGACGTACGCCGAACCGCCGCGTACCGCACCGGGAGCGTGACCGCCGGCTCCTTGGTCGGCCGAGGACGGACCCGGGCTGTGTTCCACCTGACGCCTTCCCGCTGTCTGCGAAGATGATGAAGGCGGCCGACCCCACAAACGCTGGGGTCGGCCGCCGCTCTTCGTGGCGGCCGTCTCACATCACGGCTGCTGTCTGTTCAGGCCAGGTGGTCGAAGGCGTCGGCCTTCGTTCCTGCCAGTAGGGCCCCGAAGCTCTACTACACCCGCGACCGCTAGCCGCTGACGGACATCCGTAACAGCTTCCGTGCACCGCCTTCACGTAGCGGCGGCTCTAGCGGCCTCCGCTCTGCCAGTGGGCCAATCACCGGCTCTGCTGCCCCTCTGCCGCCCGCAGTTCGGCCATCTTGCCCGCCGCTGCTGTGATCAGTGGCCATGCAGATGGGTTCTCACCCCTCTCCGGCGTCGGTGATCCGACAGGTTTCCCGCCCATGCCCTGAGCTCTCGGACGGTTAGTGGTTTGCCATTGGTCTTCCAAGCGAGCTTCTCAAGGCGCGCTTGTTCCACTTTGTCGTGCAACACGGATCCCATGGCGGCGATGGTCTCCACTCCCTCCTGTGTGAGCAGATTGGTCCACGGTATGGCCTGGGTTCTATCCGGACAGGAATCGATGATTCGGCACACATCGCGCATCCATGAAACGGTACTCACCGGTACACCCAGCGAGATTGCGAGCGCCTCGGCGTTGTTCTTTCCTTCGCTACGGTTGAGCAGCTCCCCGGTGAAACGCATGCCGCCTTTGTTGAGTTGGTCACGGTATGGCGTAAAGGCCGCGACATCGGAAAGACTCTGTTTATCGACCAAGGTCATGAACTCTGCGGGCCGGGCCTTAATGAGCGGTTCCAAAGATGGGTCACTCGGAGCTCCCTGTCTGAGATCCTCGGAACCGAGTGCCAAGTCGAGCAGGTCCAGAGCAGCTTTCAGATAGTTGCCGGAGCGGGCGCCAACTTCGGCACAAGCTTCGGCGTACCACTCTGACGGAGTTAGCAGCTCCCCTTCTAGGTCCGCTGGTTTGCCTAGTGCAGCAGCCTGGTATATGCGCACCATTATTTCCATATCATTGGCGAATTCTGCCAGGCGGTCGCGAGGGGTTGTGACGGGGTGATTTGGTAGCTTCCCGCCATCGGTCAAGCGACGAACAGTCGACAGCAAATGCGCGCATTCGTCAATTGCACAGCCCTTCTGGGTCTCCCACTCCCTCTTCTTCTCGGCAACTACGGAGTGGGGCTGCAGCTGGGCGGCATGCCGCCCAGTCGATATTTCTCGCTTCAAGGCGAGAATATAGTTGAGACGGGCATTGACGAGTACCAATTTGGCCCGCAAGCGGAGCGCTTCATATCCTTGTTCCTGCAATTGCCAGAGATGATTGCAGAAAGCATCAAGGCGGCCCACATACGCCTGTTCATTCTTGCTCGTCCCAACAAGATCGCCGGAACGGTAGTACAGATAGCCGAGGCGAGCCGCATCGTTCTTGCGATCCTTTTCAACCGCGACGGTGAACAGTTGCTCCTGATCCTCTCGGGCGTACGGCTCGGTGCCGGCGAGCACTTGGCAAGCAAGACTGCGCCACTTAGTCGTCCCACACAGGCCCACCGCGAGTAGCTGATGGCGCTCACTGAGTCTGATCAAGAGGAATGCTGCGGCCGCCGTAAGCAACTCATGCGTCGCCGACGGGTCAGGAATCGCCTGCCTTGACTTGTTCTTGAGTCCTAGTGCTGCTCTGGTGATGAGCGTGGAATCTGCCGACCTGCCGTTGCGGCTGAGCTCGACCGTTACCGTGCTGTCGTCAACGATGACCACTTGAGCTTGCCACGGATTGACGGACGTAACTGCTCGTAGCACACTCAGCAGTGTCGCGACTACTTTACCCTCGGTGGCTGGAAGCGCTGAAATGGCCTCGCTCGGTAGTTGCATGACATCCGCGCCCTGGGGCGCCCGAAGCCCTCGTGGTCTGTGACTTCCCATGGTTTCTACTCGCGACGCTACATAGGCGACTCCTGTGGGTTGCTCCTTCCCATCGGCACCGATCACTTTCAGACCGATCCTCAGCCGTTGCCCTAGCCCGACATATCCGAAGTAATACAAACCCAGTGCAGTCCCTACGGCAAGGGATGGGTACCCAGATCGACCGTCGTGTGAGGCGAAGAGCACCACGCACGCATCGACCACTATGCAGCCTGCCGCAACAATCCACCACTGTCGGCCAGTGATTCTATGCCTCGCGAGATCGCAAAGGGTGGCCAGGAAAGCGGCGGTGGACACAGCCAGAATGGAGATGATCATCCGTTGTGGCGCCGTGCCGTGTCCGCGCGAGAAGCCGGACCACGCTGCCGCTGCCAGCGCGAGTAGTCCAAAACCGCTCCAGGCTCTCCAAAGCCAGTCTCGGTCACTCATTCCGGTTCTGGCATTAGGTCCGACCAGGAGGGCGGCGAGACGTGCACAGATGAGAAGTCCCGAAGCGATCAGCAGAACGGTGAGAGTGGCACTCCAGAATTCCGCAGACCCAAGAACCGTATCGCCAGCAATCACATCGTTCACTTCCCCGACTGCATGGGGTGTTCATGAGGTGTCACTTCTACGTTGCTGCATCTGCCCGAGTTGCGCTACTGAGAGCCCGGTCTCGCTGTTGCCGACCACAGCCGCAAGTAGCTGCTCGTGATGTTCAGGCCACCGTTCCGGTCGCGTCGTCCTCGGCGAGGATGCGGTGATCGTGGCGACCGAGGGGTCCGTCCTGCGGCTGGCTGGTGACGTCCACCGTTCGCGACCGCGGTCCCGCACCAAGGCCCCGGGGTGTGCCATCGTGACTGCCTCCGGCCACAGAGCATATCGACAACTCTGGCTCTTCAAGCAGGTGTTGCCTACGAGATCGCTGGATCAACCGGTGCCTTGCGGCAAGCCACCAGGCACCGGCGAATCAGCGTCAGCCGCACGATCCTTACGGGGCCGTCCTGCTGCGGCCGACGGGAAGGCGGCGGACCTCGCCGACCTGGGCGGCCTGTCCCCGCAGTCGCTCGATCTCCTCGTGCTGGGCTGTGAGCCGGGAGACGGCCAGGGTCTTGAACGCGGTGAGTTCGGCCAGTGCCTTGTCCCGTTTCGCGACCCGCTCCTTGAGCTCGGCGACCTGGGCCTTGAGCCGATCGATCTGAGATGTTCGGGGATCAGGGGTCTCGCCCGCGTCGCGCTGGGCCTTCAGGCGACGCTCGAACTCCTCGCCGAGGTGCTGGTAGGGGCCGGGGCGGGTGGTGCCGTCGCGGTTCTTCTTCGGGTAGAAGCCGGTTCTGGTCACCCCCGCTTCGGCGGCCAGGGTCTTCAGATCGCATTTGCCGCCGGGCGGGAGTTCGCCCCGCAGCAGCCGGTCGATCGCGGCGCGGATCGCTTCCTCGTTGCGAACCCGGTCCGCGTCACTGATCCGTGGCATGTCACTGGCCTCCGCCCGTTGAACCGGCCGTCGTCATGATCTCGTCCACCACCCGCTGGGCCCGCTCCACCTCTGGCTCGAGCCGCTTCTTCTCGCCCTTGGGGAAGCGCGGGTTGGCCAGGAAGACCTTGCCCGTGCCGACCTGGCTCTGCCAAACGGGCAGGTGACAGGGGTGATGGGTGGCCTGCGGGCAGCGTGCGGAGTCGCACATCCCGCCCAGCGGCTTCGTCGCGTCCGGGGTGCCCGCCAGCTTCAGGCACAGAGCCTTGTGAGGATCCCGGAACCAGCAGTAGTTCGCGGTCTGCAAATGCAGGTGCTTGGACTGCTGCCGCAGCAGGTTCTCCAGCCGCCGCTCGGCCTCCATCACTGCCGCGGTGCCCGGCTCGTGGTCCTTGAGCGCCGCGTCGATGTGCTCGAACGCCTTGATCAGCTCGCGGGCCCCGGGGCCTGCCGGCATGCGGCCCGCGCGGTAGTCCTCGAAGGCCTCCTTCGTGAGCTTTAGGTGGTGCTTGTCCTGCTCCCGCTCCACCTCGGCCAGCAGGTTGCCCTGGGAGCCGCCGGGCCGCATCGCATAGCCCTCGGTCGTGACCACGGAGACGTGCTTGAGGTGGATCTTTGCGGCCAGCAGCCCGCCGGGGCGGTGGGCCAGTGACAGGGCGAGCGTTCGCCGCAGCATCCGCCCGTTTACCGGCCCGGCCGGGATCGGGGCCAGGCCGAGGCGCTGGCCGGCGGGGCTGTTGACCCACTCGCGCAGTTTCTTGTGCATGACGTCCATGGGCGAGCGGGCGAAGGCCCGATCGCCGCCCCGAGCCTGGTTCAGGCGGGCGGCGAGCTTCACAGCCCGCCAGGCCGGCTCCAGCACCACCCATTCCTCGGCGACGCCGCCGAACCCCTGCCCCTTGATCAGCTTGCTGCCCAGCTTGAAGCGTTGGGTGCCGCCGGAGACGGTGACCGGCGGCTGCGGGGAGGCGGCCGTCAGCTCGTCCAGTTCCCCGGCCCGCATGCCGCTCAGGGCCGCGACCAGGACCCGGCACGCCGCCAGCAGAACGAACTGCAGGCTCCGCAGCTCGTCCCCGGTCAGCGCAAGCGTCCACGGCACCAGCCGCTGTGAGTCGTCGGCACGGGGCACCCGGGAGGCGTCCCGGCCGAACATGCCCGCGACCCCCACCTTGGCCACCACGGGCTCCAGGAACGGACGGAGATCCTCGACCAGGTGGTCCGCGACCCTCGCGTATCTGGAGCGGGTTGCCTGGCCGAAGAACTCGCCGACATCGACGTGCAGCAGCGGATCGTCGGGCCGCCAGCCCCGCTTGACGCGCCGTGTGACCTGTCGGGCGTCGATCGCCAGCAGTGGCACCTGCTCGCTGACATGCCAGTTGGCGGCGGCCGTGACGGCGGCCCGGTGCTTCGCGGTGACGGCCCGGGGGTTCTGCCCGCCCTTGTTCGCCCGAAACTCCAGCAGACGCTCGAACTCCTCGGCCACCAGCGGCCCGAGCGTCTCTACCAGATACAGGGCCGCGGCCACCGTCGGCTGGAACACCTCCTCCGCCACCGGCGGGGTCGACGACGCGGCATAGGTTTCCCAGCCCGCGACCTCGCTGACCGTGTGCCCCTCCCATGGGGTGAACCCGGGCCGGTAGGCGTCCACCGAAAACAGCTCGCGGTAGGTGGCCAGGTCCACGACCGGCCGCAGGATCGTCAGCATGGTGCCCGGCGTGATCGGCCCGCTGCCCTGCCGGCGCTTGCGGCTCCGGACCGATCGGATCTGCCGGTACACCTCGCAGTGCTCCTGCATCACCTCGCTCAGCGACGACATGCCCTGCTCGGTCACGAAGTTCATCCACCGCACCAGCTGCACGCAGAAGTTGAACGCCGACTCCGGCTTGTACGGCTCCCGCCGGGCCTCCGGAAGAGCCAGGACACGCTCGTGATCAGGCACGACCAATGCGAACAGGTACTCCTTGGCGGTCAGCCGCAGGGCCGGGTTGGTGATGCCGGTGAAGTCCAGGCGCTTGACGTTGCTCCGCACCCCCTTGGGGAACTTCACTCCTGACAGGTCCCAGAAGTCCTCGTCGAACACGGGACGCGGGCCGTCCGGCCACATGTCCCATCCGGCCTCGCGGCACACGTCCAGTCCCGCGAACGGGGACTTCAGGGCCCACTGGCGGGGGATGGGACCAGCGGGGCTCTCGACGACCAGGGCGGTAGCGCGGGTCACTGGGTTCCTTCCTCGGGCCGAAGCGGCAGCTCGGAGTCGATGTCGTCCACCTCGCCGGCCGCCTTCTCAAGCAGGCGGGCGTCGAAGCGGGGCAGGATGTCGTGGTCGAGGCGGTCGGCGTAGGGGCCGAACACCGCGAGGAACTGCTGCACGGTGAGCTGCCGTGACTGACGGGCGAAGTAGGCCTTCAGCCGAAGCAGATTCGGTGCATGCCGGGGTGTGAAGACCGCCAGTGGGCACAGCAGGCACACCCAGGGCCGGGCCGGACAGGGCTTGCCCTTGGGGCCGTGGAGTCCAGCAAGCTGGTTGGCGCACGCCGCGGTGAACACGTCCATCTCGCCGCCCAGCAGCTCGGCCACGGCCTCGGCGTCCAGGCCCAGGCGGGCGGCCTGCTCGGGCTGCTCGGTGACGAACTCGGCGGCCTCCTCGTCACTCAACACGATGGGCGGGCGACTGCGCCGCAGAATGTCGGCCTGGGCGTCCTCGATGATGGCCTCCACCGACTCGGCCTGGGCGGGCGTCGTGGACGAGACGTAGTGGCTGCCCTCCACCGCAGCCGTGTGATTCGGGTCGATCTTCGTTCGGCCGGTCCAGCCCCGACGCGCCAGGACGTTGTGGTACGTCGTTCGGATCCGCGCCGAGTGCAACAGCAGCGGCTCCCCAGCGTCCGTACGCAGATCCAGCTCCTTCGCCAACTGGCGCCGGGCCTTGTTCCCGCTCTTGGGGGCGGCCCGGGTGGACAGCGCCGACAGCTGGGACTTCGCTCCGTTCGTGCTGCGGTACTCGGTGTCCAGAAAGACGAACAAGTCGCCGGCTATCGACGCCGGAGCCAGTTGTCGCACCGGCTCCGACAGCTCCAGCCAGCGCTCCAGCAGCCGCACGGCCCGAGCCGGAAGGTTCACCGATTCCGGGCCGCGGCGCCCCTTGACGTAGTCCATCAGGACCGTGCGGTCCCCGGTCCACGTGAAGTCTTCCAGCCCCAGATCGCGGATACCGTCCGGGACGACGCCGCTGTAGACGCCGAACAGTAGACGCATGGCCGTTGCCACCTGTACCGGCGGGTACATCGCACTCCGCACGTCCCGGTACTGGCCGCCGATGCCGTCGCGGAAGTAGTCGACGGTCAGCCCCATCACCCTGGTGACGTCCGCGACTTTCAACGGGCCGTGCTCGCGCAGCAGCCACGCGAAGTTCTGCCGGTTTCGGCCGAGATCGGAGCTGTCAGGACCGAGCGCGGCCAGGTCAAGGACCTCCCGCTGACGGGCCACGGCCTGCTGCACATAGTCCCGGAGCCCGGCCTCGATCTGCCGCCACTCGCCGTCCGTGTACGGCTTCAGTGGCTTGCCTCGAGGGCGGCCCTTGATGGCCTTCCCCTCCAGGTAGGCCCGAATGCCGGCGTCCACGCGGTCCCCGCAGCCGGCCAGCAGGCGCCGGGTGTGGAAGACGCGTCTGCCCCCGACGGACATCCAGTACGACAGGACGTGACTCGCTCGCAGATCCGCCAGACGCCCGTGAAAGCCCATCGCGGCCAGCTCCGCGACCATCCGGCGGATCGTCGACGTGTACGTGACCGCGCTCTGACGTGCGGCGATGCGCCCCAGAGGGTGCACCATCTGGACTAGGCCATGGGCGAGGTCCTCCGCCAGCCTGTCGTTGGCCGTGGCGCTCAAGTCACCTGTCCAGGCGGGGTCGTGGGGGAACGTGAACTCGATGCGCAGCGGGTCGTATTCGACACGGGTCACCATGCCGCATCCTCCTCGTCAGCGAACTCGGCTTCGGCTTCCGCGGCGGCCTGGCCGCTGTACTTGCCCGCCTCTTCGTAGAGCTCGCGGTAGATCCGCTGCACGTCCAGGCGCTGGATGTAAATTTCCGTGGTGGTCACGCTGGAGTGCCCGAGCAAATCACGCAGCACCATCAGCGGGTCCGCCTTCGTCAGATACAGCGACAGCGCGGCGTCCTCGTCGGCGTCTGCCACCAGGGCAGCCGCCCGCTGGTAGTGCCCCTTGACCAGCCTCTCCAGCGTCGCCATCGCGAACGTGTGACGTAGGACGTGGGGACCGACTGTCGGGAACCGCGGCTCGAAGTCTCGCCGGATGCGTTCTGAGGTCCGGCGGAAGACGGTCGCCCAGTCGACGAACGGCGTCCCATCTGACTGCACCGCGATGATCGCGGGTGCCCCCTCCGGCGTCACCAGCCGCAGCCGCTCGTTCAAGGTCAGCTTTCGCCAAGAGACCCGGCGGCCGTTGACCTTCCCGCCCTCCCAGTCCGGCTCGGTGATCATCAACGGCTCGCCCAGCCGCGGATCGGGACGGTACTGGCGGCCCTCAGTCAGCATCGCGCGGTCCAGCTCGACGTACTGGTGCATATCGGCCAGGGGGTCGTAACTGACCCACGTCTCCCGGGGCTTCTTGCCCTTGGTGATCTGCGCTGACAGCGGGAACCGAGCTGGAACGGCGCTGCTGCGGGCCGGCAGAGCGGGCAACTCGTACGTCAGCAAGTGCGTGAACTCCTGGGCCCGCAACCCACTCGATGACACCAACGCGCCCATCGCGGCGTTGCGCCCCAGATGACGGCCGCGGAACGAGTCCGGCTCCCCATCCGGGCGCAGTCCGGCCAGCGCCCGGAGGAACAACTCAAGGAAGTCGCTCTCCAGATACTTCACCGTGACGTGCGGCTTCGCCCGCCGCACCGTAGCGGTGTTCCGCCGCGCGAGCTGCACGCCGGCCTCGGTGTACCGCCGGACCATCTGGTACGTGAACGGCACAGAGGCACAGAGGCCTTCATCATCGGCCCACGCGTAGAAGCGCGCCACGGTGTTGATGTTCTGGTCCCACGTTCCCTCGTCCCAGCGGGCCTCCAACGGACCCGCGAACCGGTACTCCGAGAACGCACTCAGAGCGGCCCGCAAGGGCTGCCGCTCCCCGAGCGGATCCACGCCGATTCTGGCCAGGAACTCCAGCCAGCTACGCAGAGCCTGCGCGTAGTTTTTCCAAGTCCTCCGAGACCGAGCCCCGTTGAGGGGGAGTTCGCGCAGCCAGCGGTTGGCCGCCACTGTGGGTCGGGGTACGCCGTCATCCTCGAAGACCAGGTCATCGTCGATAAGGACCGGCATGCCTTCGGGGATCAGCGGCTGACGTCCAAGCCCCCAGTTCTCCCAGCCCGTTCGGCTGTAGAAGATCAGATGCATGTCACGCACCGTACGATTGAGACTCAAAAGAGTGCAATAGACATTGATGCCTCTCCTGATCTCGGGCTACCTCAAAGAGACACGAGAACTAAGCAAGGACTACGTCCGAGTACGCGATGGGAATCGTTGCGGCGGTGGCGTTCGCCGTGGCCCTCTACCAGGTCGTGACGAGCGGGGCGGTCGCGGCGGAGTTGCAGAACATCGTGAAGCGGGCACTCAGTGCGGGCACGTGAGCGGAACCGGCCGCGAGGCGGGGACCGGGGGTTCGTGACGGCGGAGGCGGCCGTGGTGCTGCCGGTGCTGGTGGCGTTCGCCATGGCGCTGGTCTGGGGGCTGCTGGTCATGGCCGCCCAGATCCAGTGCGTGGACGCGGCCAGGACCGGCGCCAGGGCCGCCGCCCGGCAGGATCCGGCCGACGCGGTCGTGGAGGCGACGCGGGCGACGGCACCGCGTGGGGCACGGGTGTCGGTCACCCGGGAGGGCGACCAGGTCCGGGTGGTGGTCGTGGCGAAGCCGCCGGTGCTGCGCGGGTTGCCGTTCGAGGTACGGGAGGAAGCCGTGGCGGCGGCGGAGGACGTGGGGACCACGGTGGACGGCGGCGGGACCGGGGCTGGATCGGAGACGGGACCGTGAGGGGGCGTGGGGGAGGCACGACGCGTTTCCGGGCCGGTCGGAGTGCTCCCGGACATCGGCGCCGGCGGGGACGCGGTGTCGGCGCTCCTGCTCGTGGGACGCCCTCGGGAGTGGAAGGGCCCCACGGCTGGAGGGACGGTCTCGTGGCATGGAGTCGAGGCCGGACCGACCGTGGGTCCGCGACCGTATGGACTCTCGCTGTGCTCGCCGTGCTGTGTGTGGTCTTCGGTGCCGTACTCGCCCTCGGACAGGCTGTCCTGGCCCGGCACCGCGCCGCCGGGGGTGCCGACCTCGCAGCACTCGCGGCCGCGGACCACTGGACGGAGGGCACCGATGCGGCCTGCGCCCGCGCGGACCGGTTGGCTCGGGCACAGGGCGCACGGTTGGTGCGGTGCGTGGTGGTGGGGGAGGTGTCGGACGTGACGGCGGCGGCGGGACGGGGGCTGTTCACGGTGGAGGTCCGGGCCCGGGCAGGGCCTGCGGGGCCGGCGCTGCCGGGGGAGGCGACGGTGTCCTCCCCGTCGCTCCCCTGGGCGGCCCCGCGCCGCACCACCTACTTCATCCGCTCTCCCGGCTCCCTCTCCTCCACCGTCCCGCCGTTCTCCACCGGCTTGTCGTCCTTCACCGTTCCGGAGTCCTCTGCCGGCCTGTCGTCCTTCACCGTTCCGGAGCCCTCCGCCGTTCTGCCGTCGTCGGCCGGCTCGCCGTCCTCCGCCGGCACGCCCCGCAGCAGTTCCGTCAGGAGTCTGACCGCGCCTTTCTTGTGCAGGGGGTCGTTGCCGTTGCCGCACTTGGGGGACTGGATGCAGGACGGGCAGCCGGCCTCGCACTCGCAGGAGGCGATGGCCTGGCGGGTGGCTGTCAGCCAGGAACGGGCCGTGTGGAAGGCACGTTCGGCGAAGCCCGCACCGCCGGGATGGCCGTCGTAGACGAAGACCGTGGGGAGGAGGGTGTCGGGGTGCAGGGGGATCGAGACGCCGCCGATGTCCCAGCGGTCGCAGGTAGCGAAGAGGGGCAGCATGCCGATGGACGCGTGCTCGGCGGCGTGCAGGGCTCCGCCGAGGATCTCGGGGTTGATGCGGGCGGCGTCCAGTTGGTCCTCGGTGACCGTCCACCACACGGCCCGCGTGCGCAGTGTACGAGGAGGCAGGTCGAGTTTCGACTCGCCCAGTACTTCACCGGTGATGACGCGTCGGCGCAGGAAGGAGACCACCTGGTTGGTGACTTCGACGGAGCCGTAGCACAACCGGCCGTCTCCCCAGGGGATTTCGGCGTCCGTCTCCAGCACGGAGATCGCCGTAGTGTCGCGGGCGACCGTCGTGTACGGCGGATTCGCCTCTTCTACCAGGGCTACCGAGTCCTCCAGAACCAGGGAGCGCACCAGGTAGGTGCGGCCCTGGTGCAGATGGACCGCTCCCTCGTGGACGGTCGAGTGGGCGGCGCCCTCGTCGACCGTGCCGAGCAGGCGGCCCGTGCCGGACTCGACGATCTGGACCGGCCGGCCACCTCCGCCCCGGATGTCCGTGAGGTCGGCGGCTCGCTCGCGGCGGGTCCAGTGCCAGGCCTTCGTCCGGCGGCGCAGCAGTCTCGCGGCCTCCAACTGGGGCAGCAGTGCCTCGGTCTCGGGGCCGAACAGCGCCAGGTCCTCCTCGGTGAGAGGGAGTTCTGCGGCGGCCGCGCACAGGTGCGGGGCGAGGACGTAGGGGTTGTCGGGGTCCAGGACGGTCGATTCCACCGGGCGGTCGAACAGGGCTTCCGGGTGGTGGACGAGGAAGGTGTCCAGCGGGTCGTCCCGGGCGACCAGCACGGCCAGCGCTCCCTGTCCCGATCGTCCCGCCCGTCCTGCCTGCTGCCACAGCGAGGCGCGGGTACCGGGATATCCGGCGATGAGGACGGCGTCCAGACCCGAGACGTCGATCCCCAGTTCGAGGGCGGTCGTGGCGGCCAGGCCGAGGAGTTCACCCGAGTGCAGGGCCTGCTCCAGGGTGCGGCGTTCCTCGGGGAGGTAGCCGCCGCGGTAGGCCGCGACACGCCCGGCCAGTGAGCGGTCCACCTCGGCGAGGCGTTCCTGGGCGATGAGGGAGATCAGTTCGGCGCCGCGCCGGGAGCGGACGAAAGCCACGGTGCGGACGCCCTGGACAGCCAGTTCGGTGAGGAGGTCAGCGGTCTCGGCGATGGCGGTGCGGCGGACGGGGGCGCCCCTCTCGCCCTGCATCTCGGTGAGCGGCGGCTCCCAGAGGGCGAACACCAGTTCGCCGCGTGGTGAGGCGTCGTCGGCCACCTCGACCACCGGGAGGCCGATGAGGCGGCCGGCGGCCACCGAGGGCTCGGCGGCCGTCGCGGAGGCCAGCAGGAAGACGGGGGAGGCGCCGTAGCGGGCGCACAGGCGGCGCAGGCGGCGCAGTACCTGGGCCACGTGGGAGCCGAACACGCCGCGGTAGGTGTGGCACTCGTCGATGACGACGTACTTCAGCGATTTCAGGAAGGAGGACCAGCGGGGGTGGGACGGCAGGATGCCGCGGTGCAGCATGTCCGGGTTGGTGAGGACGTAGTTGGCGTACTGGCGGATCCACTCGCGTTCCTCGACCGGCGTGTCGCCGTCGTACACCGCCGGGCGTACCGCGGTGCCCAGCGGTTGTGAAAGTTCCTTCACAGATCGGCACTGGTCCGCCGCCAGCGCCTTGGTCGGAGCCAGGTACAGCGCCGTGGCGCCACGCCCGTTCGGCGCCTGCGAGCCGTCCAGGAGGGTCGACAGGACCGGTACGAGATACGCCAAAGACTTGCCGGAGGCGGTTCCGGTCGCGACGACCACCGACTCGCCGTCCAGGGCGTGCTCCGCGGCGGCGGCCTGGTGCGCCCAGGGATGCTCGATGCCGCAGGCCTGCAGGGCCGCGATGACCTCCGGACGAATCCGGTCAGGCCAGACGGCATGGCGGCCCGCGCGCGGGGGCACATGCTCCGTATGAGTGATGCGCGACGCCCGGTTCGGTCCCGGGGCGAGCCGGTCCAGGATCCGGCCCGGCGACAGGCGGGGCGCGGGCTGTGCCGAGGATCGATCGGATCGGTGATTCTTGGCCATCGGCACCGAGTGTGTCACTGGCGTGACGGACAATGGAGCCAAGGCGTCGTGCACGCCTGCCGGTAAGTGATTGAATGCCATCGCGGCTGGCGTACCGTCCCGGGGGCTCCTGCTCAGGTGTTCCGAGGGACGACCGCTCGATAGCAAGGTGCTGGAGGATCCGTGGACCTGTCCCTGTCGACCCGTACCGTCGGCGATCGTACGGTCGTCGAGGTCGGTGGCGAAATCGACGTATATACCGCGCCCAAGTTGCGCGAGCAGCTGGTCGAGCTGGTGAACGACGGCAATTTCCACCTTGTCGTCGACATGGAGGGCGTGGACTTCCTCGACTCCACCGGGCTCGGCGTGCTGGTCGGTGGCTTGAAGCGGGTGCGTGCCCATGAGGGCTCGCTGCGCCTGGTCTGCAACCAGGAGCGCATTCTGAAGATCTTCCGCATCACCGGTCTGACCAAGGTGTTCCCGATTCACACCTCGGTCGACGAAGCGGTCGCAGCCACCGACTGACCACTCCGTCCGGGCCCGTGTGGCCCGGACGGCCCAGTTGAACACACCGGGGTACCGGGCTTTCGGCAGCCCGGCCCCCCGACAGCACGCCCGTAGTTCCGAGGGGGATGCATGGCCACCGTTGAGCTCCGCTTCAGCGCGCTGCCCGAGCACGTCAGGACCGCCCGACTGGTGGCGGCAGCGGTGGCGCGCAGGTCCGGAGTGGACGAGGCCGTTCTCGACGAGGTCAGGCTCGCCGTCGGTGAAGCCTGCTCCCGTGCCGTCGGACTCCATCAGAGCGGTGGCATCACCGCTCCGGTGAAGGTGTCGCTCATCGAGGAGGAGAAGCAGTTCTCCATCGAGGTGGGCGACGAGGCTCCGCGGACCGCCCCCGGCGACCGGGTGCCGGGCTCCGGTGACATCGACGCGGACGCCGAGGAGGACGAGATGGGCCTCGCGGTCATCAGCGGCCTCGTCGACGACGTGGAGGTCACCGCCGGCGAACACGGCGGGCTGATCCGTATGACGTGGCCGACCACACCGTCGGCCGCGGCGCTCGGCTGACCCGGCGCTCCCCGTCCGGCCCGGCCGGACGCACACGTACCCGAAGGGCCCCACGAGGTGGGGCCCTTCGGCATGTGCGCAGGTGCGACGGCGCGCTTACAGTGGTGCCAGCAAGTGAATCTTGAAAAAGTGAATCTTGCCGGGCGGACAAGTGAATCTTGCCGGAGTTTCGTGAATCCATTCACGAGTGACAATGCCTTGAGGGCATTACCGTGACGGATTTTCGTGCGAAGGAGAATTCCGTTTACCGCACACTGTTTTGATCAGGTTCCGGTACCTAGAATCCGTCCACATCTTGAGCTCAGCCCAAGCGTCAAGGAGGACGAATGGCGGGGCTTTCTACCTCTCATCGGCTGGACCACTCCACAACCTTCGCGGCCGCAGTGCTGACCGACGGCAACCGGCTCCTCGTGGCGGTCATCGGGGTCGTCGCACTGGCCGCGCTCGTGGTCGCGGGCGTACTGCTGCGCCAGGTGCTCGCGGCGGGCGAGGGCACCGAGAGCATGAAGAAGATCGCGGCGGCGATCCAGGAGGGCGCCAACGCCTACCTGACCCGGCAGTTGCGCACACTCGGCGTATTCGCCGTCGTGGTGTTCTTCCTGCTCATGCTGCTGCCCGCGGACGACTGGAATCAACGTGCCGGACGATCGATCTTCTTCCTGGTTGGCGCGGCGTTCTCGGCGGGCACCGGCTATATCGGCATGTGGCTCGCCGTGCGCAGCAATGTGCGTGTCGCCGCCGCGGCCCGGGAAGCGACTCCGGCGGAAGGGGAACCGGAAAAGGACCTCACCGCCGTTTCGCACAAAGCGATGAAGATCGCTTTTCGCACGGGCGGCGTGGTCGGCATGTTCACAGTCGGGCTCGGTCTGCTCGGCGCCTCGTGCGTGGTGCTGGTGTACGCGGCCGACGCGCCGAAGGTGCTGGAGGGCTTCGGTCTCGGCGCGGCGCTCATCGCGATGTTCATGAGGGTCGGCGGCGGCATCTTCACCAAGGCCGCCGACGTCGGTGCCGACCTGGTCGGCAAGGTCGAGAAGGGCATCCCGGAGGACGATCCGCGCAACGCCGCGACCATCGCCGACAACGTGGGCGACAACGTCGGCGACTGCGCGGGCATGGCGGCCGACCTGTTCGAGTCGTACGCCGTGACACTGGTCGCCGCGCTGATCCTCGGCAAGGTGGCCTTCGGTGACGCCGGCCTCGCCTTCCCGCTGCTCGTGCCCGCGATCGGTGTGATCACGGCCATGATCGGCATCTTCGCGGTCGCGCCGCGCCGCTCCGACCGCAGTGGCATGTCCGCGATCAACCGGGGTTTCTTCATCTCCGCGGTGATCTCGCTCGTGCTGGTCGCCGTGGCCGTGTTCGTCTACCTTCCCGGCACGTACGCCGACCTGGACGGCGTCACCGACGCGGCGATCCTGGGCAAGGACGGCGACCCGCGCGTCCTGGCCGTCGTCGCCGTGGCGATCGGCATCCTCCTGGCCGCCGTCATCCAGCAGCTGACCGGTTACTTCACCGAGACCACGCGCCGCCCGGTGCGCGACATCGGCAAGAGCTCGCTGACCGGTCCGGCCACCGTCGTCCTCGCCGGAATCTCCGTCGGCCTCGAATCGGCCGTGTACACCGCCCTGCTGATCGGCCTGGGCGTGTACGGGGCGTTCCTGCTCGGCGGCACGTCGATCATGCTGGCGCTGTTCGCGGTGGCGCTGGCCGGCACCGGCCTGCTCACCACGGTCGGTGTGATCGTCGCGATGGACACCTTCGGACCGGTCTCCGACAACGCGCAGGGCATCGCCGAGATGTCCGGCGACGTGCAGGGGGCGGGAGCGCAGGTGCTCACCAACCTCGACGCCGTCGGCAACACCACCAAGGCCATCACCAAGGGCATCGCCATCGCCACGGCCGTACTGGCCGCGTCGGCGCTCTTCGGGTCGTACCGCGACGCCATCACCACCGGCGCGCGGGACGTCGGCGAGAAGCTCTCCGGGGACGGCGCGCCGATGACCCTCATGATGGACATCTCGCAGCCCAACAACCTGGTCGGCCTGATCGCGGGCGCGGCGGTCGTCTTCCTCTTCTCGGGGCTGGCGATCAACGCGGTGTCGCGTTCGGCGGGTTCCGTGGTCTACGAGGTGCGGCGGCAGTTCCGCGAGAAGCCCGGGATCATGGACTACAGCGAGAAGCCGGAGTACGGCAAGGTCGTCGACATCTGCACCAGGGACGCCCTGCGGGAACTCGCCACGCCCGGACTGCTCGCGGTGCTGGCGCCGATATTCGTCGGGTTCACGCTCGGCGTCGGCGCCCTCGGCGCGTTCCTCGCGGGCGCGATCGGCGCGGGCACGCTGATGGCGGTGTTCCTCGCCAACTCCGGCGGTGCCTGGGACAACGCCAAGAAGCTCGTCGAGGACGGCCACCACGGCGGCAAGGGCAGCGAGGCCCATGCGGCGACCGTGATCGGCGACACCGTAGGCGACCCCTTCAAGGACACCGCGGGACCCGCGATCAACCCGCTGCTGAAGGTCATGAACCTGGTGGCGCTGCTCATCGCGCCCGCGGTGATCAAGTTCAGCTACGGCGGCGACGAGAACCTCGGCGTGCGGGTCGCGATCGCTGTCCTCGCGCTCGTGGTGATCGTCGGCGCGGTCTACGTCTCCAAGCGGCGCGGCATCGCGATGGGTGACGAGGACAACGCCGACGAGCCGGCCAAGTCCACGGATCCGGCGGTGGTTTCGTAGGGGCCGGGAGCGGCCCCCGGCTCAAAGGGCGGGTGGACGGCACGTGGTGACGCGTCGTCCGCCCGCCCCGCTGCGTGCGGTGCGGGGTCGTGAGCCTTCTCTCTCTTGGTATAAATGGCTTCATTTATTTTCATAGCGGACATTCGTCCTGGGGTTGTCGCCCGGTCGGCGTGTATGTTCCGGGGCCGAGAGCCATGGAAGGGACCGATCCGGTGAACAAGAAGCTCGCGGCCGCACTGTCCGGCGGTGCGGTACTCGTACTGGCGTTGTCGGGATGCAGCAGCAGCAGCGACGACGGCAACAAGGAACTCGACGCCTGGGCCAAGCAGGTCTGCGACGCGCTGCCCGCACAGGACGCGAAGGTCGACGCGGCCAACGCCGCGATCAAGAGCGCCGCCACCGACAACAACGCCCCGGTGAATGTCCAGAAGACCGACTCCCAGGCCTTCCAGGACATGTCCGATGCCTACAAGGCGCTCGCGCAGGCCATCCAGAAGGCGGGGACGCCACCCGGTGTCGAGGGCGGCGAGAAGAAGAAGCAGGACGCCGTGACCGCCCTGAACGGCCTGTCCACCTCCTACGCCGGTCTGAAGAAGCAGGTCGACGCGCTCGACACGAAGGACCAGGGGAAGTTCGCCGACGGACTCCAGGACATCGCCACCGAACTCGGCAAGCTCAGCAAGAGCGGCAACACCGCGCTGAAGAACCTCGAGGAGGGCGACGTCAAGTCCGCCATGGCCCAGCAGGACAGCTGCAAGAAGGTGGCGGCCTCGTCGTCGGCCCGGGCCACGACCAGCTGACGGCGGGGGCCGGCCGGGGCGGGGCGTGCGGTTCGCCCGCGGGACACAATGGGGGGCGTGAGTAACGCCACCCTGTCCCCCCTGCCCTCCGCCGGCCACCCCGACGTCGCCGCCCGGCTGCGCGAGGCCCTGCTCGCGGCCTCCTTCACCGCCGACGGTCTCCTCGACCTGCTCGGCGCCCCCGCGTACGCGGCCCTCGCGCGCAGCGAGACCGTGCCCGCGCTGCGCGCGACCCGCGGCGACACGCCACTGGAGACACTCGTCCGTCTCTTCCTGCTCCAGCAGCCGGTGCCGTACGCGCGAGTGGAGGACGTGCTGCCCGTGCACGCGTGCGTGGAGACCGGCTGGCTGACGCGCGCGGGCACGGACGACGTCGCCGCGACCGTGGACGTACGTCCCTACGGCGGGCCGGACGGTGAGGACTGGTTCATCGTGTCCGACCTCGGCTGCGCCGTCGGCGGGGCCGGCGGCGTCGGCAGCCGTGCCGAGGGTGTCGTCCTGGGCGTCGGCGGGGCGTCCACGACGCTCGCCGGGATCACCGTCCGCACCCCGGTCCCCGCCGCGCTGGACCTGGGCACCGGCTCCGGGATCCAGGCCCTGCACGCCGCCCGGCACGCCACGCGCGTGACGGCGACGGACCTCAACCCGCGCGCGTTGCACATCACCGCGCTCACCCTGGCCCTGTCCGGCGCGCCCGCCGCCGATCTGCGCGAGGGCTCGCTGTTCGAGCCGGTCCGGGACGGCGAGACGTTCGACCTGATCGTGTCCAACCCGCCGTTCGTCATCTCTCCGGGGGCCCGGCTGACGTACCGCGACGGCGGGATGGGCGGGGACGATCTGTGCCGCTCGCTCGTTCAGGGAGCGGGGGAACGGCTGAACGTGGGCGGGTTCGCGCAGTTCCTCGCCAACTGGCAGCACGTCGAAGGGGAGGACTGGCAGGACAGACTCAGGTCGTGGGTGCCGCGCGGATGCGACGCGTGGATCGTGCAGCGCGAGGTGCAGGACGTCACGCAGTACGCCGAGCTGTGGCTCAGGGACGCCGGGGACCACCAGGGCGACCCGGTGGAGTACCGCGCACGGTACGACGCGTGGCTCGAGGAGTTCGAGGCGCGCAAGGTGAAGGCCGTCGGCTTCGGCTGGATCACCCTGCGCAGGACGGCGTCCGACGAGCCCGTCGTCACCGTGGAGGAGTGGCCGCACTCCATCGAGCAGCCGCTCGGTGACACGGTCAGGGCCCACTTCGAGCGGGTCGACTATCTGCGCGGGCACGACGACGCGGCCCTGCTGGCGGGGAACTTCCGGCTCGCCGCGGAGGTCGTGCAGGAGCAGGTCGGGCTGCCCGGAGCCGAGGACCCGGAGCACGTGGTGCTGCGCCAGCACCGTGGCATGCGCCGCGCCACCAAGGTGGACACGGTGGGCGCCGGGTTCGCCGGCGTGTGCGACGGCTCGCTGAGCGCGGGCCGGATCCTGGACGCCATCGCGCAGCTCGTCGGCGAGGATCCCGTCCTGCTGCGCGACCGTACGCCCGCGCAGATCAGATTGCTGGTGGAACAGGGGTTCCTCGAGCCGGCCTGAGCCGCTTGGGAGCGAAACAGGCCAACATCTTTCTCTCACCGGCACTTCGCGATCACAGGCGACCGAACCGCGCTCACGGATTGCGGAAAAGCGGTGGAACGAGAACGGCAGGGGAGAACGGCGGCGCCGGGAAGACCGGGATCCGCGGCACCGTGTTCGAGGTGTCACGGGTGCTCACCCGGCGCGAGGGGCGGCGCCGCCCGGTTGCCCAGCCTTCCGGTTGCCCAGCCGTCCGGGCAGCGAGGGCCGCGCGTCCGGGACGGGTGTGAGGCCCGTCGCATGTGCCGCTCGCGCCCGCCCTGCGCACCCGCCGGTCGCCCCGGCCGCCGTATCCCCGCCGGTGACCCGTCGCCCCCGTCCGTGGGCCCGGCATTCACCTCGGGTTCGTCCGGGCGCCGCCCGTGCGTGCCAGTCTCCGGGCGACGGGACACGCGCGGGTGGGAGAGAAGGAGCGCGGGCGATCATGGAGAGTGGACCGGCGATCTTCACCGGGATGGTGTTCGCGCTGTTGGGTGGCGGTCTGCTCGTGTGGACCGCGGTGCGCGTGCGGCAGCGGCAGCCCGTCGCCCAGGGTGTGAGCCCTGTCGCATCGGCGACCGTCGCGACGCTCGCCGCGGTCGTCGCGCTCGCCGTCGGCGCATGGTGCCTCGCCCGCGTCTGAACCGCTTCCGGGGATCTTGTCCATGCCCTGGTGAGATCCGTGCAAGGGATCGGCGGCGGACAATCGACAGACGTCGCCGCGGTGCGCGGAAAAAGAGCCGGTGGACACTCCGGGCGGCAGGAATGGCGGTAGTCGGGTTACCGTTCGAGTGGCCGTTGCGGGCTTTTCCCGTTTGACACGGGGGCGGGATGTACCGTCACACTCCGCAGCGTCACCATGACCCGACCCCGGGAGCAAGGCCTGGGGAGGCCCCAGCGTCGACCGGAGAGAAGAGCGAAGTTGTCCCCGACCAGCGAGACCGCGAAGGGCGGCCGCCGACTCGTCATCGTCGAGTCGCCTGCCAAGGCGAAGACGATCAAGGGCTATCTCGGCCCCGGATACGTTGTCGAGGCGAGCGTCGGGCACATCCGCGACCTCCCCAACGGCGCCGCGGAGGTGCCGGAGAAGTACACCGGTGAGGTCCGCCGCCTCGGCGTGGACGTCGATCACGACTTCCAGCCCGTCTACGTGGTCAATGCCGACAAGAGGGCGCAGGTCAAGAAGCTCAAGGACCTGCTGAAGGACTCCGACGAGCTGTTCCTCGCCACCGATGAGGACCGTGAGGGCGAGGCGATCGCCTGGCACCTCCAGGAGGTGCTCAAGCCCAAGGTCCCGGTCAAGCGGATGGTCTTCCACGAGATCACCAAGGCCGCGATCCAGGCCGCCGTCGCCAACCCGCGCGAGCTGAACCAGAAGCTTGTCGACGCCCAGGAGACCCGCCGCATCCTCGACCGTCTCTACGGCTACGAGGTCTCGCCGGTCCTGTGGAAGAAGGTCATGCCGCGTCTGTCGGCGGGCCGTGTCCAGTCGGTCGCCACCCGGCTCGTCGTGGAGCGGGAACGCGAGCGCATCGCCTTCCGTTCCGCCGAGTACTGGGACCTGACGGGCACCTTCTCCCCCACGCTCGACTTCGCTCGCGCGGGGGGACCCCCAGCCGGCCGCGCGGGAGACTCGTCGGACCCGTCGTCGCTGGTGGCCCGCCTCCAGACAGTCGACGGCAGGCGGGTCGCGCAGGGCCGCGACTTCGACTCCCTGGGCCGGATCAAGGGCGCGAACACCCTCCACCTCGACGAGGCGGGCGCCCGCGCGCTGGCCGCCGCCCTGGAGAACACCCGGTTCTCGGTGCGGTCCGTCGAGTCGAAGCCGTACCGGCGCTCGCCGTACGCTCCGTTCCGTACGACGACGCTCCAGCAGGAGGCCTCGCGAAAGCTGGGCTTCGGTGCGAAGGCGACCATGCAGGTGGCTCAGAAGCTGTACGAGAACGGCTTCATCACCTACATGCGTACGGACTCCACGACCCTGTCGGACACGGCGGTCAACGCCGCCCGCGCCCAGGTCACCCAGCTCTACGGCGCCGACTACCTGCCGGCGCAGCCGCGGACGTACGCCGGGAAGGTCAAGAACGCGCAGGAGGCGCACGAGGCGATCCGCCCCTCGGGTGATCGTTTCCGCACGCCTGCCGAGACCGGCCTGACCGGCGACCAGTTCAAGCTGTACGAGCTGATCTGGAAGCGGACGGTCGCCTCCCAGATGAAGGACGCGACCGGCAACAGCGTCTCGGTGAAGATCGGTGGCACCGCCGCCGACGGCCGGGACGCCGAGTTCGGCGCCTCCGGCAAGACGATCACCTTCCACGGCTTCCTGAAGGCCTACGTCGAAGGCGCCGACGACCCGAACGCCGAGCTGGACGACCGCGAGCGCCGTCTCCCCCAGGTCGGCGAGGGCGACGCGCTCACCGCCGAGGAGATCACGGTCGACGGGCACGCCACCAAGCCCCCGGCCCGCTACACCGAGGCCTCGCTGGTCAAGGAACTGGAAGAGCGCGAGATCGGGCGGCCGTCGACGTACGCGTCGATCATTGGCACGATCCTCGACCGCGGTTACGTCTTCAAGAAGGGCACGGCGCTCGTCCCGTCGTTCCTCTCCTTCGCCGTGGTCAACCTCCTGGAGAAGCACTTCGGGCGGCTCGTCGACTACGACTTCACCGCCAGGATGGAGGACGACCTCGACCGCATCGCCCGCGGTGAGGCGCAGGCCGTGCCGTGGCTGAAGCGGTTCTACTTCGGCGAGGGCACGAGCACCGGCGGAGCGGCCGAGGCGGGCAACGGCGACGGGGACCACCTCGGCGGCCTCAAGGAACTGGTGACCGACCTGGGCGCGATCGACGCGCGCGAGGTGTCGTCGTTCCCCGTGGGCAGCGGCATCGTGCTGCGGGTCGGCCGCTACGGCCCCTACATCGAGCGCGGTGAGAAGGACTCCGAGAACCACCAGCGGGCCGACGTCCCCGAGGACCTCGCCCCGGACGAGCTGAGCGTCGAGTACGCGGAGGAACTGCTCGCCAAGCCGAGCGGTGACTTCGAACTGGGCGCCGACCCGGATACGGGCCGTCAGATCATCGCCCGGGCGGGCCGCTACGGCCCGTACGTCACGGAGGTGCTCCCCGAGGGCACCCCGAAGACCGGCAAGAACGCGGTCAAGCCGCGCACGGCCTCGCTGTTCAAGACGATGTCGCTGGACACCGTCACGCTGGAGGACGCCCTCAGGCTGATGTCGCTGCCGCGCGTCGTCGGCACGGACGCCGAGGGCGTGGAGATCACCGCGCAGAACGGCCGCTACGGCCCGTACCTCAAGAAGGGCACGGACTCGCGGTCGCTCCAGAGCGAGGACCAGCTCTTCACGATCACGCTCGAAGAGGCGCTGGAGATCTACTCCCAGCCCAAGCAGCGCGGCCGGGCCGCGGCCAAGCCGCCGCTGAAGGAGCTGGGCGAGGACCCGGTCAGCCGGCGGCCGGTCGTCGTCAAGGACGGCCGCTTCGGGCCGTACGTCACCGACGGGGAGACCAACGCGACCCTGCGCTCCGGCGACAGCGTCGAGGAGATCACCCCGGAGCGCGGCTACGAGCTGCTCGCGGAGAAGCGGGCGAAGGGGCCCGCCAAGAAGACGGCGAAGAAGGCGCCCGCGAAGAAGGCGCCCGCGAAGAAGGCGACGGCGAAGAAGGCCGCGCCGGCCAAGAAGACCGCCGCCAAGAAGACCGCCGCGAAGACGACCACGGCCGCGAAGAAGACCGCGACCAAGACCGCGACGAAGAAGGCGACGGCGTCCAAGGCGTCCTCGACGGCGGCTCCGGAGGACTGAGCCGCGCCGCGGTTCCCCGGAAGCCGTCCACAAAACGCACGCCCCGGCATCACTTTGGTGTCGGGGCGGACGTAGGTGTGGACGGGCTCTCCGGGCCGTCAGTCGCTGCCGATAGGCTGAAAGCATGACGCGAGCCGAGCAGCCAACGGCCCACCCGCCGGCCCCGGACGACGCCCTGGTGGCGGACTCCCGAGAGCGCGCCGTACGCGCACTGTTGCGTGAGCCGCAGCTCAGGCGGTTGTGGAGCGCACAGTTGGTGAGCGGTGTCGGCGACGCCCTCGCCCTCCTCGTGCTCGTCCTCCTCGCCCTTCAAGCGGCCATCACCGAGGGCGCGTTCGGCGGCGGCTACCGGGGCGTGGCGTTCGCGGTCGCGATCGTCTTCGCGGTCCGGGTGCTCGCCACCGTGCTGTTCGGCGCCGTCCTCCTCGGTCCGCTGACCTCGCTCACCTCGCCGGACGGACCGCTGGACCGCCGCTGGACCATGGTCGGCGCGGACGGTGTGCGGGCCGCCCTGCTGATCGTCGCGCCCCTGTGGATCGACTGGACGCCCGACGACGCTCTGGCGCTGCTGCTGGTCACCGTCTTCGTGACCGGTGTCGCCGAGCGGTTCTGGACGGTCGCCCGCGAGGGCGCCGCCCCCGCGCTGCTGCCCGCCCCGCCCCTGGAGGGCGCGACGGTAAGGCCGCTGCCCGACCACCTGGACGCCCTGCGCCGGCTGTCCCTGCGGACCACCTTCCTCGCGATCCCGCTGGCGGCCGTCACCCTGGTCGCCGCCGCACTGTTCAACAACCTCCTGGGCGCCGGCATCGACTGGTTCGGCCAGCACCAGGCGGCCCTCGCCTCGTACGTCGCGGGCGGGCTGTTCGCCGGCTCCCTGTCCGTCGTGGTCTTCCTGGAACTGCCCGGCACCCGCACCCCGCGCGCACGGTCGCCGCTCGAGGGGCTGCGCCGCCCGCGCACCGCCACCGGTGCCGAAGCGGGCCGCACCGGCGCCATTCCGGTGCTGGTCCTGGCCTGCGCCGCCGTGGCCGGGGCGATCGCCGCCGCCGTCGCCGTGGCGGTGCTGCACGCCACGGACCTGGGCGGCGGCCCGGTGCTGTACGGCCTGCTCGTGCTCGCGCTGACCGGCGGCGTCGCCGTCGGCGTCCGTACGGCACCCAAGGTGCTGGTGACGCTGTCGCGGCGCCGGCTGCTCGCGCTGGCGATCGCCTTCACCGGCGTGGCCCTGCTCGCCGCCGGGCTGGTCCCGGACGTCACCACCGTGCTGCTGATCACGACCCTGGCAGGTGTCGGCGCGGGCGTCGCCGCCAACACCGGGCACGCGCTGCTCGACCAGGAGACCGAGGACCAGCGCCGCACGCGCGTCACGGAGCACCTGCACGCGGTCGTACGGGTGCTGGTGGCGCTCGGCGCCCTGATCGCCCCGCTGGTGGCGGCACTGATCGGGCCGCACCGGCTGGAGAACGGCAAGTTCGTCTTCGCCCACGGCGGAGCCGCCTTCACGCTCATGCTGGTCGGCGCGCTGCTGCTGCCGGTGGCCGCGCTGGTGCTCGCCAAGGTCGACGACCGCTCCGGCGTCCCCCTGCGCAACGACCTGCGGGACGCGCTGCTCGGCGGCGACGACCCGGTGCAGGCAGCCGCGACGAACGGTTTCTTCATCGCCCTGGAGGGCGGCGACGGCGCCGGCAAGTCCACCCAGGCCGAGGCCCTCGCCGAGTGGATCAGGGCCAAGGGCCACGAGGTCGTCCTCACCCGCGAGCCGGGCGCCACGCCCGTGGGCAAGCGGCTGCGGTCGATCCTGCTCGACGTCTCCAGCGCCGGTCTGTCGCACCGGGCGGAGGCCCTGCTGTACGCGGCGGACCGCGCGGAGCACGTCGACACCGTCGTCCGGCCCGCCCTGGAGCGCGGCGCGGTCGTCATCACCGACCGGTACATCGACTCCTCCGTGGCCTACCAGGGCGCCGGCCGTGACCTGTCCCCGACGGAGATCGCGAGGATCTCGCGCTGGGCGACGAACGGCCTCGTACCGCATCTGACGATCCTGCTGGACGTCTCCCCGGAGACCGCCCGCGAGCGCTTCACGGAGGCGCCGGACCGCCTGGAGTCGGAGCCGGCCGAGTTCCACGCGCGCGTGCGTTCCGGCTTCCTCACGCTGGCCGCCGCCGACCCGGGCCGCTACCTGGTCGTCGACGCCGGCCAGGAGCCCGAGGCCGTGACCACCGTCGTACGCCACCGGCTCGACCGGATGCTGCCGCTCTCCGAGGCCGAGATCAAGGCCCGGGAGGAGGCGCGGAGGAAGGCCGAGGAGGAGGCCCGCCGCAAGGCCGAGGAGGAGGCCGCCCGCAAGGCCGAGGAGGAGCGCCTGGAGCGGGAGCGCCAGGAGCAGCTCGCCAAACTGCGAGCCGAGGAGGAGGAGCGCAAGCGGCGCGAGCTGGAGGAGGCGCAGCGGCGCGAGGCCGAGCGGCAGGCCGAGGAGGCCCGGCAGCGCGCCGAGGACGCACGCCGGCGCGCCGAGGAGGAGCGGGTGCGGCTCCTCGCGGAGGAGAAGGCCCGCGCCGAGGAGGAGGCCCGCCGCAAGGCGGAGGAGGAGCGGCGCCGCAAGCAGGCCGAGGAAGAGGCCCGGCTGCGCGCCGAGGCCGAGGCGCAGCGCCTGGAGAAGCAGCGCAAGGCAGAGGAGGCGCTGCTGCGGGCCGAGGAGGCGCGGCGCGCGGCGGAGCAGGCCGCCGCCGCGGCCCAGGCCCGGCTCCGGCCCGCCCCGCCCGCGGCGGCCACGGTCGCCCCGGACGCGGCGACCGAGCCCACTCCGGTGGTCACCCCGACGAACGCGTCGGGCGGGCCGGTCGAGGACACCGCCGTGCTGCCCCCGGTGCGGATGGACAAGGACCCGGTCGAGAGCGCGGCCGGCACGGCGCCGCCGACTGCCGGGAAGTCCGGGGCGCGGGCGTCGGACGCCGAGGTGACGACCGAGCTGCCGCAGCCGCCGGCGCCTGCAGGGGCCACGGACGAGACGGCCGTACTGCCGCCGGTGCGCGGCGGGAGCCGCGAGGACGAGACGGCCGTACTGCCCGCGGTCTCCGCGGAGCAGCCCGACGACCGGGTGCCGCCGGGGTACTTCCGTGACGAGCGCGCGGCGCGGCCGGACGGTACCGAGGACCGTACGCGGGAGCTGCCACAGGTCGACGAGACGGGCGCCCCCCGTCAGCGGCCGCGCTCCGACTGGGCCGAGGAGACGCCGCTGGACGACCTGCCGTCGCTGGCGGACGAGCTGCTGGGCCCGCACCGGGACGACGACTCCGACGAGGGCCGCGGGCGGGGCCGGCGGCGCTGACGTCCGTGCCGTGGGCGGGGGCGGCGGTGCTGTCGCCCCGCCTCGGGCGGTCGGCGCCGCTGCCGCCCGTGAGCGCCGGACCGGTTTGTCAGTGGCTGCCCGCACAATGGAACCGGCAAGGCGCAGGGTGATCCGCGGCGCGGACCGGCCGGCGCCGCGGGACGTGAACGTGACGGAAGGGCGGCGTGGGCCATGACCGTGTGGGACGACCTCGTCGGGCAGGAGAGGGTGAGCGAGCAGCTCGCCGCCGCCGCCCGGGACGCCGACGCGCTCGTCACCGCGTCCTCGGCCGGCACCGCGCCGCCCGAGGCGTCGAGCATGACGCACGCCTGGCTGTTCACGGGGCCGCCCGGCGCCGGCCGGATCCGGACGGCCCGGGCGTTCGCCGCCGCGCTCCAGTGCGTGAGCCCGGACCGGGCGCTCGGCGGTGTCCCCGGCTGCGGCTTCTGCGACGGCTGCCACACGGCCCTCGTCGGCACGCACGCCGACGTCTCGACGGTCGCCGCCGTGGGCGCGGAGATCCTCGTCAAGGACATGCGGGACACGGTCCGCAAGTCGTACACCGCCCCGGCGACCGGACGCTGGCAGATCATCCTCGTCGAGGACGCCGAGCGGCTGAACGAGAAGTCGGCCAACGCCGTGCTCAAGGCCGTCGAGGAACCGGCCCCGCGCACCGTCTGGCTCCTGTGCGCGCCGTCCATCGAGGACGTCCTGCCGACGATCCGCTCCCGCTGCCGGCACCTGAATCTGCGCACCCCCTCCGTGGACGCGGTCGCCGACATGCTCGTACGGCGCGAGGGCGTCGAACCGGCCGTCGCCGCGGCCGCCGCCCGCGCCACCCAGGGACACGTCGACCGGGCCCGCCGCCTCGCCACCGACCCGGCGGCCCGCGAGCGCCGCGCCGCCGTGCTGAAGCTGCCGCTGCGCGTCCAGGACGTCGGCGGCTGTCTGAAGGCGGCGCAGGAACTCGTCGACGCCGCCGCCGAGGACGCCAAGCAGCTCGCCGAGGAGCGGGACGGCAAGGAGACCGACGAGCTGAAGGCGGCGATGGGCGCCGTGCAGGGCGGCCGGATGCCGCGCGGCACGGCGGGCGTGATGAAGGACCTGGAGGAGATGCAGAAGCGGCGGCGTACCAGGACGCAGCGCGACAGCCTCGACGTCGCGCTCGCCGACCTCACCGCCTTCTACCGCGACGTCCTCGCCCTCCAGCTCGGCTCCCGCATCGCCCTCGCCAACGTGGACGCCGAGGACGCCCTCGAGCGGCTGGTCCGCGCCGGTACCCCCGAGTCCACCCTGCGCCGTATCGAGGCGATCGCCGCCTGCGGAGAGGCTCTCGACCGGAATGTGCCTCCGTTGCTGGCGGTCGAGGCCATGACGATGGCGCTGAGAGCGGGCTGAGGGCGGCGCGGAACGACCGGCGCCGGGTGAGGGGCGACCGGTGGGTGTCCGAGGGCCGGTCCGGGGACCGGTGGGTGCGGGCGGATTGACGGGGTCACTCGTCCGTGGCAGTTGGCGTACGCACGGCGTTCGATCCGTTGCACACGGTTACGCTCGCTGGATGCACACCAGGCGCTCCCCCCACCGGTTCCGTACCGGCGTCACGCTCCTCTCCTTCGCCGCCCTGCTCGTGTCGGCCTGCTCCTCCGGCAGCTCGACGAGTTCCGCCAGCCCGGCGGCCGCCCGTGCGGCCCTGGCCGCGCTTCCGCAGGCCACGCCGTCCGCGCTGGCGTCGTACTACGGGCAGAAGCTGAGCTGGCGGGACTGCGGCGTGCCCGGCTTCCAGTGCGCCACGATGAAGGTGCCGCTCGACTACGCCCGGCCCGGCGGGGGCGACGTCCGGCTCGCCGTCGCCCGCAAGAAGGCGACCGGCCCGGGCAAGCGGATCGGCTCGCTGCTGGTGAACCCGGGCGGGCCGGGCGGCTCGGCCGTCGGCTACCTCCAGCAGTACGCCGGCATCGGCTACCCGGCCCAGGTCCGCGCCCGCTACGACATGGTCGCCGTCGACCCCCGTGGCGTGGCCCGCAGCGAGCCCGTGAAGTGCCTCGACGGGCGCGAGATGGACGCGTACACACAGACCGACGTCACCCCGGACGACCAGCGGGAGACCGGTGAACTCGTCGGCTCCTACGAGAGGTTCGCGGAGGGCTGCGGTGCCCGGTCGGCCAGGCTGCTGCGGCACGTCTCCACCGTCGAGGCGGCCCGCGACATGGACGTCCTGCGCGCGGCCCTCGGGGACCGGAGACTGACGTACGTGGGCGCGTCGTACGGGACGTTCCTCGGGGCGACCTACGCGGGGCTGTTCCCGGAGCGGGTGGGGCGGCTCGTGCTGGACGGCGCGATGGACCCGTCGCTGTCCGCCCGGCGGATGAACCTGGACCAGACGGCGGGGTTCGAGACGGCTTTCCGGTCGTTCGCGAAGGACTGCGTGCGGCAGCCGGACTGCCCGCTCGGCACCAAGGCCGGGGAGGTCGGCAAGAACCTCAAGGCGTTCTTCGACCGGCTCGACGCCCGCCCGCTGCCCACCGGCGACGCGGACGGGCGCAGGCTCACCGAGTCCCTCGCCACCACCGGCGTGATCGCCGCGATGTACGACGAGAGCGCCTGGGAGCAGCTGCGCGAGGCGCTGACCTCGGCGATGCGCGAGAACGACGGCGCCGGTCTGCTCCTCCTCTCCGACAGCTACTACGAGCGGGACGCCGAGGGCGGCTACGCCAACCTGATGTTCGCCAACTCGGCCGTGAACTGCCTGGACCTGCCGGCCGCGTTCAACGGCCCCGACGAGGTGCGCAAGGCGCTGCCCGCCTTCGAGAAGGCGTCCCCCGTCTTCGGTGAGGGCCTCGCCTGGGCTTCCCTGAACTGCGCCTACTGGCCGGTCGCGCCCACCGGAGAACCGCACCGCATCGAGGCGAAGGGCGCGGCCCCCATCGTCGTCGTCGGCACCACCCGCGACCCGGCGACCCCCTACCGCTGGGCCCGGTCCCTGGCCCGCCAGCTCGCCTCGGCCCGTCTGCTCACCTACCGCGGCGACGGCCACACCGCCTACGGCCGCGGCAGCACCTGCATCGACTCCGCGATCAACGACTACCTCGTCCGCGGCACCCCGCCGGCGGACGGAAAGCGCTGCTCGTAGCCCTGTGGCCACCCCGGGGCGGCCGCCTCCCGGGGTGGTTCTGAGCACTCCCGGAAACTGTGTAGACTTACCGACGTTGCTGATCGCACCATAGGTGCGCACAGCGCGCCGCCTTAGCTCAGATGGCCAGAGCAACGCACTCGTAATGCGTAGGTCTCGGGTTCGAATCCCGAAGGCGGCTCGGAATTACCCCAGGAATCACTCGCCGTGACCTGGGGTTTTTCTTTTCCTTTGCCATGCGAGCAGTGGCGGCTCAGTACGAGAACCGTTGTTGAGGGTCGCCGGTGGACAATCGGTGGATACGCGTGCAGTGGGTGTGCTGGTCGCGAGGGCATCGGATACCGACACGGAGGCCGGCAGGCTCTTGGCGTTGCAGGCCGACCTTTACGGCCTCGGGCAGTCGTGCCGGCGGACGCATCGGGCGGGCGACGGAGACGCTTCCGTTCAGCCCTGAGACCGGGGTTGCGAGCACCGTCCTGAAATTCCTCCTCACCTCGGCTCAGCCTCACGCCATCAATGAGTCTCGCCTCGGTGGAGACCTGCGGATGGAGCTGGAGGTCACCGGCACGCTTCCCCATGCCTCCGGCCACCCCGGGAGCACGACAGAAGTGCTGCACTTTGGCGTCGCCAAGAGCCGCTGGACCGATCACGTCAACGCTCTCGGCCCCTCCGTCGCCTTCGAGATGCAGGTCCCATTCCCCCTTGAGGACGACCCCCGCGCCGAGCCGGCCCAGCGTCTGCGTGCCGCGCGGCGTCGGCTCCTGGAGAACCACATCGACGGCGTGATTCCGGAAACCCGCCGGCCTGGAGTGCATCCGGCTTCACAGCGGATGGACCTGGCCTCTTCACGAAGATCCCCGTCAGCGTGGCAAGGACGAGCGGTGGGCGGCGATCCGTGTAGCCGTGGAGGACCAGGCCAGTGGATCGGTCCATGAGGACGAGGTCACGAAGACGTTCACGTGCAACTGGGACGAGGCCAAGGCGCTGATCGCCATCGCTGCCGCGGTGCTGACGGTGGTGGACCAGCCCGTCCGAGCCGCTGGACGCGGGGCGACAGCAGGGTTTGTACCTGCTGACGCGACTGGGCAGGATCGAGGCCCTGCTGGGCCGGCGGCTCGATGAACCGGACTACCCGAAGCATCGCCGAGCTCGTGGGCACTCCTGTCACCCAACGCTGCATCAGCCCCGATCGACCACCGGCCTGCTGCTCGGCTTCGGTCGTTGTGCCGAGCGCGTGCTCGTCAGGCCGCACATACCCTGAGGAACGCGCAGGCGGGCGCGGGCCAGTAGCAAGGGCAGGGGCGGACCACCATGAGCGGGGCCAGGTTCTCAACTCGTGTCATCCATGGGTGTCGAACCAGATGGTCGGCACAGTCTGGCTGTCCCTGTCCCTGTCCCTGACGCCGACGCCGAGGATCGCACCTCGCTGACTGAGGTGTGTTGCGCCATGTCTCCGAGCCTGCGCGCCGAACGGACAGCGCGCCGCCCGGAGTACTGAGCCCTCGGCGTCAGTATCAAGGTGCGCTGGCGTCAGCGTCCTGAGGTGCGGTCGCCTCCTCCATCGGGGAACCGGTCGGCTTTGTCCTCTCGATCAGAAAAAGGCCCTGCAACGTGAGGGGAGGGTGGGGGAGGCGCCTTGCGGGTGATCAGGTCGGGAGCCGAACTGTGAACACGGTTTCCGTGCCTGGGCTGCTCACCACGGATACCTCTCCGCCGTGCGCTTGCACGAGGTGTCTGACGATGGACAGTCCGAGACCGCTGCCCCCGGTGTTCCTGCTGCGTGACTGTTCGGCTCGCCAGAAGCGGTCGAATATGCGGGGCAGATCGTCCGGTTGGATGCCGCTGCCGGTGTCGGCGACGTGGAGTTCGACGCCGCCTTCCACCCGATGGGCGCTGACTGTGATGGAGCCGTTCGGCGGTGTGTGGCGTATCGCGTTCGACAGGAGGTTGCCCAGTACCTGGCGTAGGCGGACGGGGTCGCCTTCGATGGTGAGATCGTCCGTGAAGTAGCCGGCCAGTGCGACTCGGCCTGCCTGCGCGGCTGTCTGGTGGGCGTCGAGTGACTGTTCGGCCAGCTCCCGCAGGTTCAGCTTGCGGGGGTTGAGGCGCAGGGAACCGGCGTCGGCCGCAGCGAGCACTTGGAGGTCGTCGATGATGTGCTGCAACAGGCCTGCTTCCTCCTGGAGCGAGGCGACGAGCGACGAGTCCGGATCTGCCAGACCGTCCTGGGCTGCGTCCAGCCAGCCGCGTATGTTGCTGAGTGGGGTCCGCAGCTCGTGCGCGATGTCGCTGACCATGACCCTGCGCTGTTCGTCGGTGCGTTCGCGCCGTTCCGAGAGCTCGTTGAGGGCCGCTCCCAGATAGCCGATCTCGTCCTTGGTGGTGATGGGGATCCGGATGTGCCGTCCCGAGGGGTCGCGGGCCGCGTTGGTCAACTTCCGCAACGGACGTATGAGCCGAATCGCGATGATCGCGGTGATGGCGATGGTCACGGTGAGGACCAGGCTGGTGGTCCCCAGCACGCGCAGGGTTCCGGCCCTGGACAGATCGAAAACGGGAGTGGCTGTCTGGGAGGGGCTGGTGACGAACAGCAGTGCTGCCGGGGCGACATGGGGTGCCAGCTGTTCGCGCCGGCCCTCCTCCACGCAATCGTCGAGGCGGGAGGAGCCCTGCTCGAAGCCGGCCTGGCGCAACCGGAACCGCGTATCGATGGTCAGGGGTTCTTCGATGCGTATGCGGTTGCGGTCCGCGCAGGTTCGGACGAGCGCGGTGAGTTCGGTGAGAGCCTTCGCCTCGGTCGGGGTGGGGGCGGACAGGTCCTTGGTCGCGCAGGTCTGCGGGGTGACCGCTCCGGAGGGGACAGCCCGGATGGCGGGCCTGCCGCTGGGTTCCTCGACGATGTGCGTGCGCAGCCCGTGTGTGTCGTAGAGACAGGAGACCTCCTGACGGGCGAGTTGCCTCAGCTTCTTCCGTTCCGGGGTGGGAAGCAGGTAGGGGCCGACCGCCCGTGGGTCGATTCGGGAGACGTCCTCCGGCGGGCCGGCACCCTGGTCCGGGAGCGGACTGAGGTGCAGAGGATCGATGACAGCGCTCGCGTTGAGAGGTAGCCGGTCGGCGGCTGACCGGTCCGAGGCGGTGATGACCTCGCGTGCCCGCGTGGTGATGACGATGCCGCGCCCGGTTCTGCGGGCGAGATCCCGGACGGTGCGTTCGGCTCCGTCCCAGTTCGGGTGCGAGGCCGCGAAGCCTTCGAGCGTGTTCTGGATGGTGGTGTCGTCCGCCAGGATCTGGCCCCGTTCCTGTTTGAGGGCGAGCGTGGTGCTACGTGCCGTGAGCCAGGCTGTGGCGGCGATGGAGACCAGGGAGATCGCGAAGGAGGCGATCAGGAGGCGGAGCAGCAGGCTGTTGCGCAGCGGCACTTCAGGTGCCATGGTCGCCGCTGGCCAGTTTGTATCCGATGCCGTGGACCGTGAGTAGGTGCTGGGGTCTGCGGGGTGAGGTCTCGATCTTCTTTCGCAGGTTCAGTATGTGTACGTCCACGGTGCGCTCGGAGACGGGTCTGCCGTGATCCGTCAGCCAGTCCAGCAGTTGGGATCGGGTGAAGACCCGATCGGGTGAGGCAGCCATTGCGCTCAGTATGCGGAATTCGCCAGGGGTGCAGTTCACCGGGCGATCGTGGACGAATACCTGGTGCTGAGCCGCATTCACGGTTAGTCCGCCGACCGTGAGAACTGCTGGGCTCTCGGGCGCCGCAGGAGATACGGCGGCTACGGAGGCCGGACCGGCCGAGGGGCGGCTGCGGCGCAGCAGGGTGCGGATGCGTGCGACCAGTTCGCGCGGCCTGAAGGGTTTTGTCATGTAGTCATCCGCTCCGAGGTCCAGGCCTCGAAGGAGGTCGTCCTCGGTGGAGCGGGCGGTGAGCATGAGGATGGGCAACTCGCTGGCACCCCGCAGTCGCCGGCATATCTCCAGCCCGTCCAGGCTGGGGAGCATCCAGTCGAGGACGAGCAGGTCCGGTGGGCGGCGGGTGGCTTCCCCGAGCGCTGTCCTGCCGTCGTGCACGACGGATACCTCATGGCCGTCGTGCGCAAGGTAGCGGCGGATCAACTCCGCCTGCTTCCGGTCGTCTTCCGCCACCAGTACGTATGTGGACATGGCCAGATCATAAGCCTGTGGTGCACGGGTGGAAATGGAGGCAGTGGATCGGTTTCCCTGACAACTTCTTGACAATTGCGTGCTAGAGGCCGGCTCGCACGCAAGCGTTGATATTTTCCTGACAATCTCATGCCAGTCTGTGCCGCATGAGAACAGATCTGAGCGGTACCGGCTTCCGTCCGTTGCGCCTTTCACGTGAGAAGTTCCAGCTCGTTTTCGGCGCCGTGGTGGCGGTGATGCTGCTTGCGGGCTGCTCCGGCGCCGGTGGAAACGAGGGGCCAGGTGTTGATTCCGTCGAGGGGTCCACCGGAACGGCAGGCAAAGCGGAATCACAGACGGGGGATGGATCGGACGCGAAGTCGGATGACTCCGAGTCCGGTCGTCCTCAGCGCCGGATGGACACGTCGGCTGCCGAGGAGGTGCGGATGAGTCAGGGGTATTTCCAGTGCCTGAAAAGTCATGGTGTGAAAATCGGCGAGATCGGCTCAAAAGTGGAGGGAGTGGACCCCGACCTTCTGGGATGGGCCGGCGTGGACGTGTCGGTAGAACATCCGGACGCGGAGAAGAAGTGTCTGGGGAAGAAGCCTCTCCCGCCCGCGGAGACGGACCCGGAGAGAAATCCCAACTACATGTCTGATTACGCTGAATATATCCAGTGCATGAATGAGAAGGGGCTCAAAGTGGACCCCCTTCCTAATGGTGAGGGTTGGAACTACAAAGCGGGCACGACGCCACCCAGAAACGCTGATCAGATTGACCAGGAATGCATGATCGAGGCGTTCAGTGAATAGTGACCGCGATCATGCCGAGACGATGCCGCTGCGCGTGGCCGTTCAAGAAGAAGGCGGCGAGGTCCTTGACAATGAGGCGGACCTCTCTGAGCCGGCGGCGCGCGGCCGGAAGAAGGCGGTAGTTCTCAGTGTCGTCGCCGTGCTCCTGGTGACAGGAGTGGGAGCCGGGTTGCTGTGGGCGGGCGGTGGCGGAGACACCCCTGAACCCGAGGCCGGTCCGAAGATACGGCAGGTCGCCGTGGTCAAGACCGATATGTCCGGGGTCAGGGAGATGGAGGGCACGCTCGGCTACGACTCCGTACGCGCCATCCGGGGCGCCGGCGAAGGAGTGGTGACCTGGCTTCCGAAACAGGGTGCGACGGTCACACGAGGTAAGCAGCTGTATCGGGTCGACGAGCGTCCCACCGTGGTCTTCTACGGCAGTACCCCCCTGTACCGCAGGCTCGACACTCCCGGCAGTGTCGGCCGTGACATACGGGTCGTGGCCGACAACCTGAAGGCCGCCGGCTACGACATCGGGCAACAGCCGGCTGTGGGCACGGTCGTTCAGCAGCGGGCACCAGTGGATCAGCAGACGTCGGCGGACGCCGGTACTTCGACAGCGACCGGAGCGGATCGGGAGACCGCCGAGCCGGGCTCCGGCCCGCCCCCGTCGGCTCAGGGCGACGATGCCGGCCAGGAGACCGGAGCCGGCCAGCCGGCGGAAGACCGGACGGGGGCGGGCCAGTCGCCCACGCCCGTCCGGCAGGCCAAGGTCAAGGAGGGCGACGGTGTGCTCACGGAGAGCCTGATGGCCGCGATCAAGCGCTGGCAGAAGTCCGTCGACATCGAGCCGACCGGTGTTCTGGAGAGCTCCGACGTGGTGGTGACACGGTCGGCGGTCCGCGTCTCGGAGGTTTCCGCGCAGACGGGGGATGCGGCGGCGAACGACTTGCTGTCGGTCACCGCCACCACCAAGTCCGTGCGCATTCCGGTGGAGACGCTCGACCTCGGGACCATCAAGGCAGGTCAGACGGTCACCGTGATGCTTCCGGACGGGACCGAAACCGGGGGTGAGGTCGCCACGATCGGTACGACCATCAAGGCGGACCAGGAAGGAGAGAGCGGCGCGGGAGTATCCAAGATCAATGTCACCGTCTCGGTCGACGACGCGGAAGCCGTCAAAGGCATCGACGCCGCTCCCGTGCAGGTCAGGTTCGAGGGCGAGGCCAAGAAGGGGGTACTCGCCGTTCCGGTCGGGGCTCTGCTTGCTCTGCGCGAGGGAGGCTACGCGGTGCGTCTGGCCGAAGGCCGTGCCGCTGAGGGGCGTTCCGCCGGGGGCCGGCTCGTTCCGGTGGACACGGGCATGTTCGCCCGGGGACTGGTCGAGATCAGCGGCGAGGACATCGCCGAGGGCATGAAGGTGGAAGCCACGGCATGACCGAGGTCATCAGCGTCCTGGAGGCGAGCGTTGTCTACCCGCCCGAGGTACGGGCCCTCGACCGTGTCTCCCTGTCCGTCGCGCAGGGCGAGTTGCTCGCGATTCTCGGCCCTTCCGGCTCGGGCAAGTCCACCCTGCTCAACATCATGGGCACACTGGCCCCGCCGACCAGTGGGAGTGTGATCCTCGAGGGCTGTGACGTGGCGGAGCTGTCCGACCGTGAACTGTCCGCCCTGCGCGGGCGCCGCCTGGGCTTCGTCTTCCAGCATTTCCATCTGACGGACGGACTCACGGCGACGGAGAACGTGGCGACCGGTCTGCTGTACGCCGGCGTGCCGCGCAAGTACCGCAAGCGGATGGCCGTAGAAGCCCTGGCCCGTGTCGGTCTCGCACACCGCGCCGACCATCTCCCGCACCAGCTCTCCGGCGGCGAGCGCCAGCGGGTTGCCATAGCCCGCGCAGTCGTCCACGAGCCGGCCCTCGTCCTCGCCGACGAGCCGACCGGCGCGCTCGATACGGCGAACGGCGAGGCGGCGCTCGCCCTGCTGACCGAACTCAACGCGGCAGGCACCACGATCGCGCTCATCACCCACGACCGGGACATCGCGGACCAACTGCCGCGCAGGGTCCATATGCGCGACGGCCACAAGGTCGCGGACACCGCACTGACCGAGAGCCTCACATGACAGCCACCCCCTCCCGACACTCCCGTTCCAAGCGCTCCCGCTCCGAGCCGTTCCCCACCCAGCGGTCGACTGCCGTCTCCCCGCGCTCGCGCGGGTCCGCCACGAGCAGTGTCAAGCCCGTACGACTGGCCTTTCTGGATCTGTTGGGTCTGGGCATGCTCGGCCTGCGGACCCGCAAGATGCGCGCCATGCTGTCGGCGCTCGGCATCTCCATCGGTGTCGCCACGATGGTGGTGGTGACGGGGATCCCGGCCTCCAGTCACCGGGCGTTGATCGAAGAGATATCGGCATTGGGCCCCAACATGCTGCGGGTACAGCCCGTTGCCGGGCAGTCCAAGCCAATCCTGCTGCCCGAGGAGTCGGTCGCCATGGTGCGCCGTATCGGGCCGGTCACCGGGGTGAGCGCGGTGGCCAACACCAATACGGAGGTGCAGCGTTCCGATGTCACCTCGGGGGAGGACTTCTCCAGTGCGGGGCTGAGTGTTCTGGCGGCCCGGCGGGACCTCCTGGATGTCGTGGGGGGCAGGGTCCTGTCGGGAAGGTTCTTCAGCAGAGCCGATGAGGAGTTTCCCACCGCGGTCCTGGGTTACCAGGCGGCCAGCCGTCTCGGTATCGGGGAGATCCCCGCGGACGAGCCGGCTCCGGAGATACGGATCGGCAGATCGTGGTTCACCGTCGTCGGCATCCTCCACTCCGTACCCCTGGCCGAGGAACTCGACGTCGCCGTACTGACGGGATGGACCGCCGCCAAGAACACACTCCGGTTCAATGGAAACCCTACGGTGATCTACATCAAGGCAGGCGAGGAACACCTCGAAGACGTACGGAAGGTACTGCCCGCCACCGTGTTCCCGGAGCAGCCGGGACAGGTTCAGGTCAGCCGGCCGTCCGATGCCCTGGCCGCCAAGCGCGCAACGCAGAACTCCTTCTCCTCGCTCTTCCTCGGGCTGGCCGGTGTCGCCCTGCTGGTCGGTGGAATAGGCGTGGCCAACACCATGGTCATCTCGGTCCTGGAGCGCCGTAGGGAGATCGGGCTCCGTCGAGCGCTGGGTGCGACCCGGGGTCATGTACGGGTCCAGTTCTTCACCGAGTCGGTGGCGCTCTCGCTGCTCGGTGCCCTCGCCGGAACAGCGCTCGGCGTGCTCGCCGCTGTCGGCTACGCGACCTATCAGGGCTGGCCATCCGTCATCCCGCTGACCTCGGTCGTAGCCGGCTGCCTCGGTGCCGTGGCCGTCGGCATGGTGGCTGGGGTCTACCCCTCGGTCCGTGCGGCCCGGCTCCCCCCGACAGAGGCGCTGGCCTCGGCATGAACGACCTGCGGTCGTCCGAGTGACTGCGGGCGGGCCTGATGCGGGCCACCGGCCCCGGCGGGTCGTCCCGGTGGACCGTTTCCCGAACCACGGTCGAGCGGGGTCGGTGGGAACGGTTCCGCCGATGGCGCAGGCCGATCGTGTGCCGTGCGGAGCGAACCGCCCAGCGGTGTCTTATCGCGCCTCGCGATCACCGAGTGGGACGCTTGCGCGGCGGATTCACCGCCAGGCTGCACTCGGCCGTCGAGCAAGGTCAGGAGCCCACGCCGGTCAGCGCGGCTCCGCCGGGCGGGCGCCTCGCAGGAACTGTGTCACCGCTGTGCCCACGAGTCCTTCGAGCCGTGCGGGCTCGATCATGCCGCTGTTGATCATGGAGGCGATTCCCAGGACGGTCGCGTAGATGACGAGTCCGGTCTCTTCCGGGTCATCCCCCTCCAACTCGCCGCGCTCCTGGCCGTCTTCGATCAGGTCGCTGATCTGGCCGAACGCGGCTGCGGCGGCCTCGGTGACCGCCCCAGCTCCCGGGCGGTGCTTGCTGGAGTGCATCAGCCCGGTCAGCGCGGCGTTCTCGGTCGCGAACCGGACGTAGGCCGACGCGAACGCGTGCAGGCGGGCGGGGAGGTCGTCCTCGTCGCCGATCTCGTTCACCGCGGCCCGCAGCTGCTCGCCCAGGCGCTTGAAGCCCGACTCGGCGAGGGCGTCGAGCAGCGCGCGGCGGTCCGCGAAGTGGCGTCGGGGCGCCGCGTGACTCACGCCGACGTCCCGCGCCAGGTCCCGCAGGGAGAGCTGCTCGGCCCCGTGGGCCCTCAGGCTGCGCTCCGCCGCGTCGAGCAGGTCCGTGCGGAGATTCCCGTGGTGGTAGGGCCGCCGCCCGGTGGTGTCAGGCATGGGGGCAGCCTACCCAACTGAATGTTTTCATTGACAACAATGTTGCCAGTGCCTACTCTCGCGGTGTGTCCAGATCCTCTTTCGTCGGCCTGCCCGACCTGACCGGTCGCACCGCTGTCGTCACCGGCGCGAACAGCGGCATCGGGCTCGTCACGGCCCGTGCCCTCGCCGAGCGCGGAGCCCGGGTGGTCCTGGCCGTACGCGATCCGGAGAAGGGGGAAGCCGCGGCGGCGACCATGAAGGGGCCGGTCCAGGTCCGCGCCCTCGATCTCGCCGACCTCTCCTCCGTACGGGCCTTCGCCCGCGACCTCCCGGGCTCCGTCGATCTGCTGGTCAACAACGCCGGTCTCTCCCTGGGGCCGCTCTCCCGGACCGCGGACGGATTCGAGTTGCAGTTCGGGACCAACCACCTGGGCCACTTCGCCCTGACCAACCTGCTCCTCCCGCGCATCAGGGAGCGGGTCGTCACGGTGGCCTCCCTCGGGCACCGGATCGGCTCCCTGGACTTCACCGACCTCCAGTGGGAGCGCAGGCCCTACCGGCCCAACGCCGCCTATGCGCAGTCCAAGCTGGCCAACCTCCTGTTCGCCGCCGAACTCCAGCGCAGACTCACCCGCGCGGGATCACCCGTCATCTCGACGGCCGCGCACCCAGGCATCTCCTCGACAAACCTGATGCGAGCGGAGAAGAAGCCCTCCCTCGGTTTCCGCGTCGAGAAGTTCCTCGTCGGACTCGTCGCCCAAAGTGCCGAGGAGGGTGCTCTGCCCACTCTGTACGCCGCCACCGCGGACCTTCCGGGCGACAGCTATGTCGGCCCCGGCCGGCTCTGGGGCATGCGCGGTGCGCCGACGCCGGTCGGACGGTCCGCCCGAGCACGTGACGGCTCGGCGGCACGGCGGCTGTGGGAGGTGTCGGAGGACCTGACCGGCACGCGCTTCCCCCTGGATGCGCCCGCGACCCCCGCCTCGTGAAAGGACCCGCCCTCGTGATCCATCCCCCCGAAGACTCACGGAAAGACCAGCGGAAGAACCCTCGGGAGGCCGACGAACTCGTCGTCGTCTCCGGCGCCTCGTCGGGCATCGGAGCCGCGACGGCCCGTGCCCTCGCCGCGAAGGGCTACCACGTCCTCGCCGGGGTACGCACCGACAGCGAGGCGGACACCGTCCGGGCCGAAGGCATCGAACCGGTCACCCTGGACATCACCGTCCCGCACCATGTGGAGGCCCTCGCCCGGCGGATCGCCGACGACCCCGAGCGGCGCGCCCTGCGCGTCCTGGTCAACAACGCGGGCATCGAGATCAACGCCCCCGTCGAGGTGCTCCCCCTTGCTCTGTGGCGCGAGCAGTTCGAGGTGAATCTCTTCGGGCACATCGCCGTCATCCAGAAGCTCCTGCCCTTCCTGCGGCGGAGCCGGGGCAGAATCGTCAACATCAGCTCGGTGGGCGGGGTGGCCGCGCTGCCGGTCTTCGGGGCGTACGCGGGAACCAAGTTCGCCCTCGAAGCGGCCAGCGACTCCCTGCGTCGCGAGGTCTCGGCGCACGGCGTACAGGTGGTCGTCGTCCAGCCCGGCGGCGTCCGGACCGAGATGGCCGCCCGCAGTGGTGAGATCTCCCTCGATCTCGCCGCCGCGATGAGCACCGAGCACCAGCGTCTCTACAGCCACCTCATCGACGCGACGGTGGCGTCCAACACGGCCTTCCTCGAACGCGCCCTACCGGCGGCGAAGGCGGGGGCCAGGATCGCCAGGGTGGCGACCACGCCCCGTCCGCGCGCCCGGTACACCCTCGGCACGGACGCCGCCTTCATCATCCCCCTCAGCCGATTCCTGCCGGCCCGGCTGATGGACGCCATCCTCACCATGAGCCATCGGCCCCGGAGACCGAAAACCGCGTCCACGCCCGCACCCGAGTCCGCAGGAAGTCCCTCATGACCTTGCGCGCCGACCGCATCGAACTGATCGGACTGATCGGACTGATGGGCCGCTAAGCCGACATCGCCGGCATCGAGTACCTCGACAAGCTTCCCGCCCTTGGCTGCACAGACTCCGTGACCCTCGGCTTCTCCTCGGTCACCGGCCTGCCGCCCATGACCGTGCCGTTCGACGAGTACGTCCAAGTGCCGGGCCGAGCCTTCGCCCCCTTTCCCGCCACCCACCACACCATCACGGGTCACGTCGTCGAGACCGACGGCGACCGCGCGACCCTCCATGCGCACGTCCGCGCCGGACACAGGGTGCCGGAAGGGAGGGCGGGCGGCGGCCCGGACCGATGGATGGTCGCCGGTTTCTACGACAACGAGGCCATCCGGCCACCGCACGGCCGGCGCCTCAGCAGCGTCAGGCTCACCGCCACGCACCAGGAGAACGCCCACCTGTCAGGGCCTGCCCCAGTCATATGAGCACGCCGGCCGGCTCCTGGCACCACTTACACGGCTGACACAATGAGCGCAGTTGCCGGTAGGCGATCGGGCAGCACTCGCAGGGTGTGTCAGCTTGATCGCCCGTCTTGGCTGTTGAGGTTCAGCTGTTGGCCGGGGTGAGCCGGCCTTCGAAGGCGATCTGCAAGGCGTTGAGCGGTGCCTTCCAGCCCATGGTCTACCGCTTGCGGCCCTTGCCCGTCGGGCCCAGGCTCATCAGTCCCATGTAGACGCACTTCAGCGCCGCGGTCTCGCAGGGGAAGTGACCGCGAGCGCGAACTGCCTTGCGGATCCGTGCGTTGACGCTCTCGATCGCGTGCGTACTGCAGATGACCTTGCGGATCTCGACGTCGAAGGAGAGGAAGGGAGAGGAGGACCCGCTCGCCCGGCGGGGCCGACCCCCGTGAGGGGCGCGCCCGGTGGTGGTGCCACGCAGACGCGCCGTCGTCGGCGGGAAAGGGGCGGAATTCCGGGACGGGGCGCGCCGTGTGTGGTCAGCGGGTCACGGTGAACGCCGACGTGCGCGGGGCGAACGTCGTGTCCCCGTCCTTCGCGGTCGCCAGGGTCGCGACGTGCCAGGTGCCCGGCGCCAGTTCGGCCGCCTCCGCCTGCGTGACCTTCAGGGTGTAGGTGCAGCGGGAGGTGTCGGCCGAGGTGCTCCGGCAGGTCGCGCTCTCGACGGACCTCATCTCCGCCTCCGTCGGGTCCAGGTCGGAACTCGCGGGCCAGGCAAGGACCTTCAGGCCCCGGACGCCGGAGTCGTCGCTCACGTCCGCGGTGAAGGTGAGCGAGCCGGCCCGGGCGCCGGTCGGAGGGACGTAGCGGGTCGAGGCGTTCTCGACGGTCGGCTTCCCGGACGTCTGCGTGGAGGCCACGGCGAGACCGGCGGCGGTTCCGCCGAGGACGACGACACCGATGACCGACGACACGATGATGCGCTTGGACATGGAAATCCCCCTGGGATCGGTCGTGCAGGAGAGGTGGACACAGCTGGAGAGGTGCTCGAGCGGGTCGTCCGCAGAGCGCCTTCTCGATGTGATCGAGCCTATGAGCGGGACGACGCGCGGTCCTCGGGCAGCGGGATGATTGCCCGGTCGAACCGGAGATAGAGGCCCGCTCCGCGCCGCCGCCCTTTCTGCATCCCAGGGTGGAGGGCCGCATCCGCCTCCGGCTCGAGGACGCCGTGCGGCCGCGGCCATGGCCTTGGTGCGCCATGAAGCGAACCGACGACCGGCCGGCTCTGGTCCTGCTGACCCGCGTCCAGGCCGTGGTGTGGCCCGGGGCGGAGCTGGTGCGCGGGGACGTGCCGCCCGCGTCCGCACTCCTCGTGGCCGTGCTGGTCGCCGGACCGGTGACGGCCGCCCTCGCGCTCCGTCACGCGTGCCCCGTCGTCGCCCTCCTGCTCGTCTCCGCCGCCTGCGCGCTGGGCGCCGGGCCGTTGCCCGTCGGCGCGATGGCGGTCCTCGGGACCGCCGGCGTCGCGCTGGCCCTGTACACGGTGGCGACCGAGCGCGACACCTTCACCGCCGTCCTGTGCGTGGTCGCCCTCGCTTCCTGGCAGTTGCTCCAGAACATCAGCCTGCACGGACTCGGCGACCGCGACGGGCTCGACCTCGTCCTGACCGCCCTGCTGTACGCCACCGCCCGCGGCACCGGCCCGCTGGTGCGGCGCGTCCGCCGCGCACGGCGGACGGGGGAGCGGATGCTCCGGCGCGCCGAGACCGAGTGCCAACGGCTGCCCGCGGTCGAACGACGTTGCACGGAGAGGGAGTTGCACGAAGTCAGCGCTCATCACCTGACCGCCGTGGTGGTCGCCGGCCGATCCTTTCCCCGCCGGCCGGGCCACGTCCTCACCGACGTCGTCCCCCTCGTCCGCCCCGCGGTCCCCGCCGCCCCGCACGGGTGGGCGGTCGTGGTGAGCGTGACCGATGCCTGCGCGACGAGGAGCCACAGCCGCGACAGTCGGTTCAGCAGTGAGGCCGGGAAGGCGACGCGTTCGCGCAGGGTGACCACGCAGTCGAAGTCGACGAGCACGGCGGCCAGTTCGTCCTCGGTGCCGACATGCTCCGGGAACGGGACGATCTCCACCCGGTCGCCCGGCGGGGACCGGTCGGCGACGGTGGCCGCCGCGTTCTGGAAGTCGTCCAGCACGGCGCACCAGAAGGGCACGGCGGTTCCCTCCGGACGGGAACACGGACGGGGCGTCGCCGGTGATCATCCCCGTCGGCCGGGGAGGAGGGAAGGAGGACGCGGTGCGGACCCCGGCCGTTCACCTCCGCCGACCGGGACCCCCACACGCGTCCGGAACCGGCCACGGCGGCGTCACTCCCCCGAGAAACGCGTAGCACGCGCGCGCCGTCGGGCCGGATTCGATGTGATGATCACATCAAACTCCACCAACGAATCGCTAACATGTGGCCCACGGTTCTCCGTGGCGGCGGGGCCGTCGTCGCAGGTCGGCGGCGTGAGGCCCGCCGGGCGAGCGCGGAGGGCGGCCGCAACGGCGGCGGACTTCCGCGGGAACCGGCAGGGACGGGGTGGCGGAAAACGTCACCGTGCCGGGGCGGTGATCGGCAAGGACGGCGGGGTCCCGCCGGGGGACGCGTCCGGGACGGGCGCGCGGAAGGGCGAGGGTCGGCGTGATGCGGCAGTACGGGCTGCGGTTCGGACTGCTGGGCCCACCGGTCCTCTACGACGGCGACCCGGTCCCGTACGACGGCGACCCGGGCCGCCACGGCACCGCCGCGGACCCGTGCCGTACCGTCCCGGGCCGCCACGGCACCGCCGCTCCCGCCGCCCTCAGCGTTCACGGCGTTCACGGGGTCCGTGGCATCCGCAGCCCCAAGGCGCGCGCGCTGCTGGCCGCGCTGCTCCTCGACGCCGGCCGGACCGTCCCGGCCGAGTCGCTCAAGGAGGTGCTGTGGGGCGGCGCGCCGCCCGCCTCCGCGCAGGCCTCGCTGCACAACCACGTCACGCGGCTGCGGCACGTGCTCGACGACCCGGCGCGGCTGCGGACGGTGCCGCCCGGCTACCAACTGCGGGTCGGGCACGGCGAACTGGACGTCCACGTCTTCGAGTGCCACCTCGCCACCGCCCGCGGCGCGCATGCCGTCCACGACTGGGAGCGCGTGATCGACGCGTGCGCGGCGGCGCTCGCCCTGTGGCGGGGCACCCCCCTCGGCGGGCTCCCCGCCGAACTGGGCGGCTACGCCTTCACCCGGCGCCTGAAGGAGGCGCGTCTGCTGCTCCTGGAATGGCGCTACGACGCCGAACTCGGACTCGGCGAAACGCGAACCGCGCCCGTGTCCGGCCCCGCACCCGCGCCCGTGTCCGGCCCCGAGGTCAGGCCCGCCCCTGAGGGCAGACCCCACCCTGAGGCCGGACCCGACCGCCTCGTACCGGAGTTGACCGCACTGGCCGCGGAGCATCCGCTGCGCGAGTCCTACCACCGCCAGTTGATGCTCGCCCTGCATCGGAGCGGCCGCCGGGCGGAGGCCCTCGCCGTCCACCGTGACCTGCGCATCCGCCTCCTGGAGGAACTCGGCGTCGAACCGGGCCCGGCGGTACGCGACGCCCACGTGGAGATCCTGCGCGGCCGGGGAGCGGACACCCGGACCCCGACCTCGACCCGGACCCTGACCCGAGCCCCGGTCCTGACCCGAGCCCCGTCCCCCGCTCCGGCCTCACCCCACCTCTCACCCCGGCACCCGCCCCTCCACCCGCCCACCGGTCCGCCCAACTCCCTCCACCGCCGCCACACTTCACCGGCCGCGCCGCCACCCTCGGCTCGCTGTGCCGCAGTCTCACCACGGAGCCGCCGGCCGGTGCGGGACCCCTCGCCGTCCTCAGCGGCATGGCCGGCGTGGGCAAGAGCGCCCTCGCCCTGCAGGTGGCCCACACCCTGAAAGAACGTTTCACCGACGGTCAGCTCTACATCGACCTGCACGGCGCCACCCCGGGCATGACCCCCCTCACCGCGGCCCAGTCCCTCACCGCGCTCCTCCGCGACCTCGGCACCGACCCGCGCCACGTCCCCGAAGACCCGGACGCGGCCGCCGCGTCGCTCCGTACCCTGCTCGCTCCGACCCGCACGCTCCTGGTGCTGGACGGCGCCGCGCAGGTGCGCCCGCTGCTGCCGGCCGGCCCGGGCTGTGCGGTGATCGTGACCAGCCGTTCGCTGCTGACGGCCCTCGACGGCGCCCACCGTTTCCCCCTCGCGTCCCTGTCGGACGAGGAGAGCGCGGCCCTGCTGCGTGCCGCGTCGGGGCGCGACGGCCTCGGACCCGGCCATCCCCTCGTCGGCCTCACCGGCCGCCTGCCGCTCGCCCTGCGCATCGTCGCCGCCCGCCTCGCCGCCCGCCGGGCCCTCAGCCCGGACGTCCTGGCGGACCGACTGGCCTCCACCGGGGGCCGCCTGCACCACCTGGAGTACGACGACCTCAGCGTGCGCCGCTCCCTCGCGGCCGCGCACGACGCGCTCGCCGCCTCCGACCGCGAGGCCGACCGCGACGCCGCCCTCGTGCTCCGCCGGGTCGGCGCCCTCGACCTGCCCGCGTACGGCGTGCCGCTGCTGGCCCGTCTCACCGGCACCGACGAGCGCCGGGCCGAGGCCGCCCTCGACCGCCTCGTCGACGTGGCCCTCCTGGAGGAGACGGCGTACGGCCGCTACGCCCCCCACGATCTCGTACGGGACTTCGCGCGCGAGCTGGCGGAGAGCGAGGACGACGGCAGCCCCGGCACCGGTGAGGTCGGCCACGACGGCGCCGGTGCGCCCGGGGCCGGCGAGGACAGCCCCACCGCCCGGAGGAACACCGCCCCCGGGGCTACGCCGTGGGGGAGCTGCGGCACCTGCTCGCCGGGGCGCAGTGATCACTTGGCGTCGGCATAGCACTCCACGACCGCCGTGGTGAAAGGGAACCGCACCGGTGTCGGCCCGAACGTCAGCCGCCCGGCCAGCTCCGAGGCCTCCCGGATCGCGGCGACCACCGCTTCGGCCTCCTCCTCGGGACAGTGCACGATCACCTCGTCGTGCTGGAAGAAGACCAGCTCGGCCGCCATGTCCGCGCAGGTCTGCCGCAGCGCGGCGAGCAGCAGCAGGGCCCAGTCCGCCGCGCTGCCCTGGACGACGAAGTTGCGGGCGAAGCGGCCCCGCGCGCGGGCGTCGCCGGAGGCGTGGCCGGGCACCCACTGCCGGGCCTCGGACGGGGTCTCGTCCCCGGTCGGGATGCCCGCCTCCTCCGCCGCGTCCTCCCCGGCGCCGACCGCGGGCGGGCAGGTCCGCCCCAGCCAGGTCCGCACCAGCCGGCCCTCCTCGCCGGCCCGCGCCGCGTCGTCGACGTACGCCACCGCGCGCGGGAAGCGGCGGCGGAGCGCGGCGAGGTTCTTGAGTCCGTCGCCGGAGGTCTGGCCGTAGACCGCGCCGAGCACCGCGATCTTGGCCTGGGCGCGGTCGCCGGAGAACGCGCGCTCGGAGACGGCCTGGTAGAGGTCGCTCTCCCGGCCGGCTACCTCCATCAGTCCCGGATCGCGGGAGATCGCCGCCAGGACGCGGGGCTCCATCTGGTCGGCGTCGGCGACGACGAGCCGCCAGCCGGGATCGGCGACCACGGCGCGCCTGATCACCTTGGGGATCTGCAGGCCGCCCCCGCCGTTGGTCACCCAGCGGCCGGTGACGGTGCCCCCGGCCAGGAACTCGGGCCGGAAACGGCCGTCGCGCACCCAGTCGTGGAGCCAGGACCAGCCGTGCGCGACCCAGATGCGGTACAGCTTCTTGTACTCGACCAGCGGCTTCACCGCCGGATGGTCGAGGGACTCGATCTCCCAGCGGCGGGTGGACCTGACCCTGATGCCGGCCTGCGCGAACGCCTTGACCACGTCGGCGGGCAGGTCCGGCCGCACCCGGCGCCCGAAGGCCGCCGACACCGCGTCCGCGAGTTCCGCGAGGCGCCGGGGCTCACCCCCGCCCGCGTACCGCTCGCCGAGCAGGTCGTGCAGCAACTCGCGGTGGACGTCGGCGCTCCAGGGCAGGCCTGCGCGGTTCATCTCCGCGGCCACCAGCATCCCGGCCGACTCGGCCGCCGTCAGCAGCCGCATCCGCTCCGGGTGCTCCGCCCGGTCGTGCCGCCGCTGCTGCTCGGCGTAGACCGCGAGGAGGTCGGCCAGGGGGAGGGCGGTGGCCTGCGGCTCGAACAGGGGGGACTGCGCGCCGGGTTCGGCGGCGCGCTGCGGGGGATCCGGCGGGACGGCGCCGCCGCGCAGCCGGGCCAGGGCGGCGGCGGCCGAGCGGGGCTCGCCGTGCCGCCCCTCGTGGCCGAGGAGGAGGGTCTCGGCGTCCTCGACGTCGTAGCACCGCCCGACCCGCACCCCCGCGGCGAGCAGACGGGGGTACACCTCCGCCGTGGAGCGCCACACCCACCGGCTCACGTCCGGCCGCGCCCGGACCGCCGCCGTCAGGTCCGGCTCCCGGACGACGGGGCCCGCGGGCAGCCCGTCCGGACCGAGGGCGGCCAGCTCCGCGCCGCCGCCCTCGGCCGGGGCGAGTGCCCAGCGTTCGGCCATGCTGCGAGTGTCGCAGGCAGGTCTGACAGCAATAGGAGCATCAACGGCCTGAGCCCGGCGGATGCGCCCGTCCCGGTGTGCCCCGCCCCCGGTGTGCCCCCTCCTCGGACCTCGGGCACGTCTTCGGACCTCGGGCACGTCCTGAGACCCCCGACACGTCCTGAGACCTCCGGTGCGTCTCAGGCCTCCGGTGCGTCCTCCGGCCCCTGCGCGTCCCCCCGCTCCCGCAGGTCCTGGATCCGGGCCGGCGTCTCCTCGACGTACCGCTCGACGCCCGCCTTGTCGACGCCGAGCCCGCTGAGGACGCCCGCGTCGTTCTCGAACTCCAGCAGGGCCAGCAGGATGTGCTCGGTGCCGATGTGGTTGTGGCCCAGGCGCAGGGCCTCGCGGAAGGTGAGTTCGAGGACCTTCCTGGCGTCCGAGCCGTAGGGGACGAGTTCGGGCACCCCGTCGGCGGCGGGCGGCAGTGCGGCGGTCGCCGCCTCGCGCACGGCCTCCGGGGTGACGCCCTGCGCGGCCAGCGCCTTGACGGCGAGGCCTTCCGGCTCGGCGAGCAGGCCGAGCACGAGGTGGGCCGGCAGGCCCTCCGAGTTGCCGGCCGCCTTGGAGGCGCCGTGGGCGGCCATGACGGTGTTCCGCGCGCGGGGGGCGTACCGGCTGAAGCCCCGGCCGGGGTCGAGGCCGGCCGACTCCTTCGGCACGAACCGCTTCTGCGCGGCCTGCCGCGTCACGCCCATGCTCCGGCCGATGTCGCTCCAGGACGCCCCCGAACGCCGGGCCTGGTCGACGAAGTGGCCGATCAGGTGGTCGGCCACGTCACCGAGGTGCTCGGCCGCGATGATGGCGTCCTGGAGCTGTTCGAGGGGCTCCGGACGAACCTTCTTGATGGCGTCGATGAGGTCGTCGAGACGGATGGCGGAGGTGGGACCCCGTCGCGAAGTCATATGTCAACCGTAGGTTGACACTCGAGGAGGCCGTCAACTCGTGGTTGACGTTCACGTGCCGCTACGCGCGCGTGGCACGATCCATGGGTGAGCAGCACGCCCAGCACCGTCGAACGCGCCTTCCGGGCAGCCCTCTACGACGACACCGACACCGCCCTCGACACCGGCGCGTCCCTGCTGGCCGCCGACCCCGCCGCGGCCGCCGAACTCGACCGGCGAGGTCAGGACTTCCTGGCGACCGCCTGGCGCCGCGGCTGGCAGCCCGCGGACCTCGTACGGCTCGTGCGCCGCGACCTGGAGGACAGGCACGTACGACTGCTCGCGGCGCTGGTCCGCGCGCAGGCACCGCACGACCGGGCGCGCGGCCGGCGCTGGTCGGCCCAGCTGGAGGAACTGCCCACCGGCCCCGCACCCGGCACCGGCGACCGCTTCTCCCACGCCACGGCGGTCCTGGAGCTGTACCGGCTGCTGCTGCGGCTGCCCACCCTCGAACCCCTCCGGGAAGCGAGCGGACCACCGCGCTCCGACTCCCGCATGCTCACCCGCATCCGCGCGCTGCTCGCCAAGGCGGAGGCGACCGGGTTCCCCGAGGAGGCGGAGGCGCTCACCGCGAAGGCGCAGGAGCTGATGGCCCGGCACAGTGTCGACGAGGCGCTGCTCGACGCGGCGGCTCCGGCACCGGACGCGCCCGGCGCCCGCCGGATCGGCGTCGAGCCGCCGTACGAGCAGGCCAAGGCGGTGCTGCTGGACGCGGTCGCCGGCGCGAACCACTGCCGGGCCGTGTGGAACGAACCCTTCTGCTTCTCCACGGTCGTCGGCTTCGAGACCGACCTCGAGGTGGTGGAACTGCTCTACACCTCGCTCCTCGTGCAGGCCGGGACCGCCATGACGAAGGCGGAGGCGGCACAGCGGGCGGGCGGCCGCCGCCGTACGAAGACCTTCCGCCAGTCCTTCCTGGCCGCCTACGCCCACCGCGTGGGCGACCGCCTGGCCGCCGCGGCCGAGACCCCGGTCGGCGCCGACCTCCTCCCGATCCTGGCCTCCCGGGAGGTGGCGGTCGCCGCGGCCACGGACCGCCTCTTCCCCCGGACGACCACCACCCGCCTGCGCGGCATCACCGACGAAGCAGGCTGGACCGAGGGCGCGGAAGCGGCGGACCGGGCGCAAGTCCACTCACGACCGCATCTCCCGTGACCGGAGGCGCACGCCCCGGCGCGCCCGCGACCCCGTGCGCCCGCCCGGCAGCCTCACGCCCTGCCCGCCACGACCCGCCCACTTCCGAAAACCCCGCGACCGTGACCGCGGGCCGGCGTCGCGTCGTGAGACAGTGCCGCGCGCCGGGCCGTGTCGCCGTACCGAGGCGGCGACCTGTCCGCCCGCGACCTCGCCGTCCTGCCGCCGGGCCCCGGACGCGATCAGTCCCCCGCCGCCTGGAACGCGCTCACCGAAGCGTCCGGCTTGTCGCCGTCCTTGAGGGCGACCGCGCCGTACGACCAGTCCAGGCCCTCGGTGGCCGAGGCGTTCGCGAGGCCGCACTTGAGGGTCTTGGCGGCGAGGCTGCCCTCGCCGTCCTCGCCGCGGACGTAGGTGATCGTGAAGGAGGCGGTGGCCTGTTCGGCGAGAGGCAGCGACTGCGCCTCGGCGGCCTCGTCGTGGGGGACGGAGACGGTGGTCCCGTCGGCCTCCAGCTCGACCTTCGGGAAGCCCTCCAGGGTGCATTCCTTGCCGCCGTTGGTGACCGTGACGGTCACGTTGCCGGTGTCGCCGGCGGCGGGGGCGGCGTTCACGGCGCCGGCCGCCATGGTCAGGTCACCGGCGGCACAGGCGGTGCCGGAGGCGGAGGAGGCGGTGCTCTTCCCGTCGCCGGAGGCGCTGTCGTCCCCGCCGCCGCAGGCGGTGAGGAGGAAGGCGGCGGCGAGGGCGGTGACGGTGATCGGAACGGCGCGCATGAGTGGTCCCTACGGTGACGTGACGGTGCTCGGGAGGATCATCACGCATGAACGCCCTCTTCCGGCGCGCGGCCCCCGCCCCGGTGACCGCTTCGCTACCCCGGACCGGCCGTCGGCAGTCCGGAGGGCCACTGCCCGCCCTCCGCCTTGGTGTACGTCTCCCTGCCGGCCGCCCCGTCCCAGGTGATCTCGAGGCTCTTGCCGTCGACGGAGTCGACCGTGCCGGTCGTCCGGTCCTTCTTCCCGCTCGGGCAGGTGAGCCGGATCATCGTCATGTCCGACTCCTTGCCGGCGGTCCCGCTGCACACGGTTCCGCCGGTCGCGAAGAGGGCGGCCTGCTCACCGGTGACGATCAGGGCGACGGCCCGGCCGTCCGCGGTGGCGAGCCAACTGCCCTCCAGCTCGCCGGAGGACGTCACCGCACCGCCCGTACTACCGCCGCCCGTACCGCCGCCGCCCGCAGCGGACGTGACGCGCGGCGTGGCCGGGGACGAGCTTCCGGAGTCACCGGACCCGCCGTCGTCGCTGCACGCGGTCAGTGCGAGCGCCCCCGCCAGTGCGCCTGCCACGGCGGTGGCCCGCACCCCCCGGCGGGAGGCCCCGCGCGCGGGACGCGGGGTGGGCGAGGGGCGCGAGAAGTTCGCCGAAGTCACTGCGGGCTCCCAAGCTGTAGCCGGACGGCCGGGTCGACCGGAAGTACCGGTGAGAACCGGAAGGACCGGCAGCAAGCTACCAGCCGGGAAACAAGGAGGACCCGCCCGGAGGGAGGCGGGAGCCCGCCCCGACTTCACCAGGAAGCCTTGCGCACCCCCGGCAGATACCCCGCGTGCGCCTGCTCCCGCAGACTCACCCGGGACAGCCCGAACGCCCGGTGGTACCCGCGCGGCCGCCCGTCCACCTGATCCCGGTTGCGCACACGCGTGGCGCTCGCGTCCCGCGGCTGCCGGCGCAGTTCCCGCTGCGCGGCCAGCCGTTCCGCGTCCGTGGACGAGGGCCGGCGGACGATCTCCTTCAGCTCGGCCCGCCGCTCGGCGTACCGGGCGACGACCTCCTGTCGCTTCCCGTTCTTCGCGATCTTGCTCTTCTTCGCCATCAGACCCGCACCCCCCGCGCCCGGATCCGGGCGACGGCCGCCTCGACGCCGATCGCGTCGACCGTCCTGATCCCCTTCGTGCTGAGCCGCAGCCGTACCTGGCGGCCCTCGCTCGGCAGCCAGTACCGCTTGGTCTGGATGTTGGGGTCGAAGCGGCGCGGGGTGCGCCGGTGGGAGTGGGAGATGCGGTTGCCGAAGCCCGGCCGGGCGCCGGTCAGCATGCAGTGGGCGGACATGGGTGACGTACCTCTCCTCGAAGCTTGATGTTAATGGAATTCATTTTCAGTAAGGTAGCAGCATGGCACGCAACGAACTGCGCCCGGTCGTCAGGCTCCGCTCCACCGCGGGGACCGGCTACACGTACGTCACCCGCAAGAACCGCCGCAACGACCCGGACCGTATGACCCTGCGCAAGTACGACCCCGTCGCCGGCCGCCACGTCGACTTCCGAGAGGAGCGCTGACCAGCCATGCGCAAGGAGATCCACCCGCCGTACGGCCCCGTCGTCTTCCGTGACCGCGCCGCGGACCACGCCTTCCTCACCCGCTCCACCATGAGCAGCGAGAAGACGATCGAGTGGGAGGACGGCAACACCTACCCCGTCGTGGACGTCGAGATCTCGTACGTCAGCCACCCCTTCTACACCGGCACCGCCCGCGTCCTGGACACGGCCGGCCGCGTGGAGCGCTTCGAGCGCCGGTTCGGGAAGCGGGGCGACGCGTGAGCCTGCCGGTGGTGATCGTCGGCGGGCTGCACGCCGAGGCCCGCCGGACGACGGTCGCGCGGCTGCTCGCCGACGTCTCTGGCAGCGTGGCGCTCCACCACGACCTGGCGACGGCGGCGGCCGGCACGGTCGTCCGCACGATCAGGGACGCCGAGGGCGTCCTCTTCGCGGGCGAGACGCCGCTGGTCGACGACTGCGCCTGCTGCGCCCTGCGCGAGGACCTCGTGCCCGAGCTGCTCCGCCTCGCCGACGACCCCGCCACCCGACTCGCGGTCGTCGAGCTGTGGGACTCCGTCGAGCCCAGGGCGATGGCCGAGGTGATCGTCGCCGGCGGCCTCACGGTCACCGGCGTGATCACCGCGGTCGACCCGGCGCTCCTGCTGCCGTACCTCGGCAACGGGGACGACCTCGCCGAGCGCGGCCTGGCCGCCGCCGCCACCGACCGGCGCACGGTCGCGGACACCTTCGCGCGCCAGCTGGAGTACGCCCCCGTCCTGGCCGTGGCCGACTCCCCGGAGGCCGACGACGAGGACCACGAGCTGCTGGCCCAGCTCCATCCGACCGCCCGCCGGGTCCCCGTCCGAGGCGGCCACCTCGGGGACCCGGCGGGCACCTTCGCACGTGCAGGTGCACCGGAGACGGAGCCGGAGCCGGAGCCGGGGCAGGAGCCGGGGCCGCGCTCACCGCTCGTCGCCGCCGCCCTCGCGGGCTTCGACGTCGAGGCCGCCGCCGCGGCCCAGCACCCGGCCTGCGCCCTGCTGCCCGCCGAGGCCGACGCGCACGGCGTCACCACCTTCGTCTGGCGCCGCCGCCGTCCCTTCCACCCGGAGCGGCTGTACGCGGCGCTGGAGGACCTGACCTGCGCCGCCGCCCGCAGCCGGGGCAGGTTCTGGCTCGCCGACAAGCCGGACGTGCTGCTCCACTGGGACGCCGCCGGCGGAGCCCTGTGCGTGGAGTCCGCCGGCCCCTGGCTGGCCTCCCTGCCGGACGCGGCCTGGGAGATGCTCCCGCCGGTGCGCCGTGCCGCGGCCGCTCTGGACTGGCACCCCGAGCACGGTGACCGCCGCCAGCACCTGGTGTTCACCTCGCCCGGCCTCGACCGCGACGGACTCCACGAGCTGCTGGAGTCGTGCCTGCTCACCGACGCCGAGTACGCCGCCGGGCGCGATGCCTGGAAGCGGCTGCCGCCCGCCTTCGACACCCTCCTGGAGGTCTGACCCCGTGCCCCGCGAGAGCGAACGCAAGCCCGCCGGGAACCGGCCCAACCCGCTGGATGAGGCCGGGATCACCTACATCGACTACAAGGACACCGGCCTGCTGCGGAAGTTCGTCTCCGACCGCGGCAGGATCCGCAGCCGCCGGGTCACCGGTGTCTCGGCCCGGCAGCAACGCCGTCTGGCGCGGGCCGTGAGGAACGCCCGTGAGATGGCGCTCCTGCCCTACAGCACCCGCTGACACCCCGGCGGACCCCGGCCGCCGTCGTACGAAGGCTCCCCTCGTCGTCGTACGGCCCGACCGCCGTTCGGACGGCCAAAGGTGTGCCGGTCGTCCCGCCGGGCAGGCCGGACGCACCGCCCGGAGGTCCGCCGGTCGGCCGCCTCCGTGGACCTGCCGGAGAGGTGCCGGCCCTCGCCCCCGTGGATGATGCCTGTGTCATCCACGGGGGCGAGTCCGTTTCGCGCGGGGGAGGAGCGGCCCGGAGCCCCGGCCTGCTGGCGGCCGGGGCGGCGACGGCGCGACGGCTTCCGGGGCCCCGGTGCCGGGGCGGCCGGGCGTGTCCCGCGGGCCGGCCGGCGTGCCGAGCGGACGGCCGGCGTCCGCCCGGGCGGGGTTGATCCGGCCAGGTGTCGCGGCCCGCTCCGGATCCGGTATGCCGAACAGCGGCCGGGCCTGCGGAACATCGAGGGCACCCGGTGCGTCTCTTCCTGTGCACAAGTGGTTCGATCCGTACCACCTCTCGTGCCCGCACTGCCGCGGACCACCCGAAGGGGCCGGTGGCGCATGGGGAACGGGCTGTGGGGCAGACGCGGGAACAGGCCCCAGGACTGTCCGGGCTCGGTGAAGCAGGCGTCACAGCTGTAACCGCGTGGGCACCGCCCGTGCACGTGCATCTGCTCATGCAGACGCACGTGAACGGGGCTATGATCCGGAACAGTTGACCATGGCATCTATGGCCACACGAGCCAGTGCACCATCAGGGAGCGACCTGTGGACCACGACGTTGACGGGGGGCACGACGTGTACAACGGCATGGCGGCCACACAGTTGTACGGGGTTGCCTGGCAGAAGAGCCGGCACAGCAACAGCCAGGGGTCCTGCGTCGAGTTCGCGAGGCTGCCCGGCGGGGACGTGGCCGTGCGCAATTCGCGCTTCCCGGACGGTCCCGCGCTCGTCTACACCCGGGCCGAGATCGAGGCGATGCTCCTGGGTGTCAAGGACGGCGAGTTCGACCATCTGATCGCCGGCTGACGGAGGTCCGCTCCGGCGTGCGACACGCCGGGAAAACCGGTGCACAAGGGGCTGTGACGCGCGTAGAACCGCGGCACCGGAAGGCACCGCGGTCCGTCATCCGGCGGGTTTGTGCAGCCGGAACAGCGCCCAGACGACCTTGCCGCCCAGGTTCGGGGAGAGCGGTTGCCAGCCCCAGCCCTCGGTGAAGGAGTCGACGAGGAACAGTCCGCGCCCCGACTCCGCCGCGAAGTCGTCCACCTCGCGCGGCAGGGGGCTGTCCCGGCTGGGGTCGCGCACCGCGCACACCAGTCGCCCGGTCCACCGCAGCAGGTGCAGCCGCACGAGGGGCTGCCGGTCGGGCATGCCCGGAGCGGCGTCGGACGACATCCCGTGCCGCAGTGCGTTGGTCACCAGTTCCGAAACGACCAGACATATGTCGTCGGACCGCTCGCCCACCTCCCACTGGCCGAGGGTTCTCCTGGTGAACCGCCGCGCCTCGCGCACCGCTTCGAGGCGGGCCGGCAGGGCGCAGGAGGCCGCGTCGGACACGGCCGCGGGATCAAGCGGCGGAAGGCCCTGCCGTAACGGCTCGAGCATGGTCGATCCATTCGTCCCCATGCGAGGCACTCCCGGGATTCGCGGTCGTTGCGATGCAGCGGTGGCGCGAGACCATGGTTTCCGATGCGAAGAGCAGATGCAAGGGCAGATGCACGTGCACGTGACCGAAATGGACCTGCCCGTACCGCTTCTTGGCCATTTTTTCCGCCATCTTCTTGCAGTTGGCGGGCACTTCCCTCGCTTTCTCCCACCCTTCCCCGGTGCCGCGCCAGGGGTACCCTTTGGCTTTTTTCCGTCTCTGTAATCGGGCGAGTACTGCTCGAAGTGTTTTAGTGGCAGACTGCGGATCTGAGGACGGCTGGGGAGGCTGGCGAACGTGAGCGCGGGAGAGCCCGGATCGGTGGTGCGGCGGATGCTGCTCGGCTCGCAACTACGGCGACTGCGTGAAGCCCGTGGCATCACGCGCGAGGCGGCGGGATATTCGATCCGGGCGTCGGAGTCGAAGATCAGCCGGATGGAGCTGGGCCGGGTGAGCTTCAAGACACGTGACGTGGAAGACCTGTTGACGCTGTACGGCATCTCGGACGACGCCGAGCGCCAGGCGCTCGTCGGACTCGCCCGCGAGGCCAACGTGGCCGGCTGGTGGCACAGCTACTCCGACGTCCTGCCCAACTGGTTCCCCACCTACGTCGGCCTGGAGGGCGCCGCCGCCCTGATCCGGGCGTACGAGGTGCAGTTCGTGCACGGCCTGCTCCAGACCGAGGCGTACGCGCACGCGGTCGTGCGGCGCGGGATGAAGGGGGCGAGCGCGGCCGACGTCGACCGGCGCGTGGCCCTGCGCCTGGAGCGGCAGAAGTACCTCGTCGCCGAGAACGCCCCCGACTTCCACATCGTCCTCGACGAGGCGGCCCTGCGGCGGCCGTACGGCGACCGCGAGGTCATGCGCGAGCAGCTCCAGCACCTGATCGAGATCTCCGAGCGCCCCAACGTGCGGCTGCAGATCATGCCGTTCAGCTTCGGCGGGCACTCCGGTGAGTCCGGCGCCTTCACCATTCTGAGCTTCCCGGAGTCCGACCTGTCGGACGTCGTCTACCTGGAGCAGCTCACCAGCGCCCTCTACCTGGACAAGCGCGAGGACGTCGCCCAGTACGAGCAGGCGCTGAAGGAACTCCAGCAGGACAGTCCCGGCCCCGACGAGAGCCGGGACCTGCTGCGCGGACTGCTCCAGCTCTCCTAGCCTCCGCGCCGCTCGCACGGGGTTTCCCCTCGGACCGCCGCAGACTGCGCCAACTGTCCGACTGTGGCCCCAACTCCGTTGAAACACACATACGATGACGTGTAATCAGATCGTTGTGTCGATCGCAGTCGATCGCAGTCGGTCGCAGCCGGCCGCAGCAGGGGATTGAGGGATCACATGTCGTCGTACTTCACCGACCTGGCACAGCAGTACATCGACGGTAAGTGGCGTCCGGGGACGGGGTCCTGGGACATCATCGACTTCAACCCTTACGACGGCGAGAAGATCGCGTCGATCACGATAGCCACCGTCGACGAGGTCGACGAGGCCTACCGCGCCGCCGCCCGTGCCCAGAAGGAGTGGGCCGCGACCAACGCCTACGCCCGCCGCTCGGTCTTCGAGAAGGTGCTGCGGCTGGTCGAGGAGCGCGAGGCGGAGATCAGCGAGCTCCTCGTCGACGAGGCGGGCGGCACGTTCGGCAAGGCCGCCTTCGAACTCCACCTGGCCAAGGAGTTCCTGCGCGAGTCGATCCACCTGTCGCTGCGTCCCGAGGGCCGGATCCTCCCCTCGCCGATCGACGGCAAGGAGAACCGCGTCTACCGCGAGCCGGTCGGCGTCGTAGGCGTGATCAGCCCCTTCAACGTGCCCTTCCTGCTGTCGCTGAAGTCGGTCGCCCCCGCGCTGGCCCTCGGCAACGGGGTCGTGCTCAAGCCGCACCAGAACACCCCGATCTCCGGCGGTACCGTCATCGCCAAGCTCTTCGAGGACGCGGGTCTGCCCCCGGGCCTGCTGAACGTCGTCGTCACCGACATCGCCGAGATCGGCGACGCCTTCCTGGAGCACCCCGTCCCGAGGGTCATCTCCTTCACCGGCTCCGACAAGGTCGGCCGGCACGTCGCCACCGTCGCCGCCTCGCACTTCAAGCGGTCCATCATCGAACTCGGCGGCAACAGCGCGTTCGTCGTCCTCGACGACGCCGACGTGGACTACGCGGTCGACGCCGCCGTCTTCAGTCGCTTCGTGCACCAGGGCCAGGTCTGCATGGCCGCCAACCGCATCCTGGTCGACCGCTCGCTCGCCGACGAGTTCACCGAGAAGTTCGTCGCCAAGGTGAAGACCCTCAAGGCCGGCGACCCGCGCGACCCGCAGACCCTCATCGGCCCCGTCATCAACTCCTCGCAGGCGGAGGCCGTCTCCGGTGTCGTCGAGCAGGCCATCGGCGAGGGCGCGACCGCCCTCCTGCACGGCACGACGACCGACAACCTCGTCGAGCCCTCCGTGCTGAGCGGCCTGCCCGCCGACTCCGCCCTGCTCCGGCAGGAGGTCTTCGGCCCGGTCGTCTTCCTCGACACCTTCGACGGCGAGGAAGAGGCCGTACGCCTCGTCAACGACACCCCCTACGGGCTCAGCGGCGCCGTCCACACCGGCGACATCGAGCGGGGCGTCGCCTTCGCCCAGCAGATCGTCACCGGGATGTTCCACGTCAACGACGCCACGGTGCACGACGAGCCGATCGTGCCGTTCGGCGGCGAGAAGAACTCCGGCGTCGGCCGCCTCAACGGCGAGACGACCCTGGAGGCGTTCACGACGACGAAGTGGATCTCGGTGCAGCACGGGCGCAGCAGGTTCCCCTTCTAGCCCCTTCCGGACCCTCCTCCCGGCACGCCGCAGGCCGCCTTCCCGGCGTGCCGCGGGTCCGTCCTCCCGGTGTGCCGCGGAGTCGTCCCACGGTTCCGGCCGGTTCCCTCCTCGGGTCGCGGGTTCCGGCCGGTTCGCCCGCGGCTTCCGCCCGTCGTTCCCGCCCGCCGCTTTCGGCCGGTTCTCCCGGCGGGTTCCGGGCGGCCTAGTCTGGACGCCATGTCAGCGATCCGTCTCCTCGTGCTGGGCTCGGTGCGCCAGCACGGGCGGGCCCACGGCTACCAGGTGCGCAACGACCTGGAGTACTGGGGCGCCCATGAGTGGTCCACCGCCAAACCGGGCTCGATCTACCACGCCCTGAAGCAGATGGCGAAGCAGGGACTGCTGCACGCGCACGAGACCGCCCCGTCCACCGTCGGCGGCCCGCCCCGCACCGAGTACGAGATGACCGAGCGGGGCACCGAGGAGTACTTCCGGCTGGTGCGCGAGTCGCTGACCGCCTACGACCAGAAGACGGACGTCAAGTCGGCTGCCATCGGCTTCATCGTGGACCTGCCGCGCGCCGAGGCGGTGTCGCTGCTGAAGGAGCGGATCCGGCGCATCGAGGAGTGGCGTTCGGCCGTCACCGAGCACTACGTGCCGGAACAGGGCCCGGAACAGCTCGGGCACATCGGCGAGATCATGAACCTCTGGATCTACACGGCGGACGCCGAGGCGGAGTGGACCCTGGGGCTGATCGAGCGGATCGAGGGCGGGGCTTACACGTTCGCCGGCGAGGGCGAGCCGTTCGTCGGCGTCCTCGCGGACGACGCGGAGAACCCGTACGCGACGGGGGAACGGCACCCCGGGGACGATCACTGATCAAGTTTGACCAGCGTGGCCCGGCGCGTTACGTTGAGCTGGTAGTCAAGTTTGACTAGCTAGAGGATGCGGGGGTTCGTGACATGACCGACGCGGCGATCACCGTCGAGGACGTACGCAAGAGGTACGGCGACCGGCAGGCACTGGACGGGCTCGACCTCACCGTGGCCCGCGGCACGGTGCGCGCAGTGCTCGGTCCCAACGGCGCCGGCAAGACCACGCTGGTCAGGATCCTGTCCACGCTGCTGCGGCCCGACTCGGGCCGGGTCGAGGTGGCCGGGTACGACGTGGTGCGCAGGGCCCGCGAGGTCCGCCTGCGCATCGGCCTGCTCGGCCAGCACGCGGCTCTGGACGAAGGGCTGGGCGGCCGCCAGAACCTGGAGCTGTTCGGCCGCCTCCACCACCTGGGCGCCCGCCGTGCGCGCACACGCGCGGACGAACTGCTGGAGCGCTTCGAGCTCGGCGACACCGGCCGCAAGCCGGTGCGCGCCTACAGCGGCGGCATGCGGCGCCGCCTCGATCTCGCCGCGTCCCTGATCACGGAACCGGAGGTGCTGTTCCTGGACGAACCGACCACCGGGCTCGACCCGCGCGGCCGCGCTGAGGTGTGGTCCGCGGTCCGCTCCCTGGTCGGCGGCGGCACGACGGTCGTGCTCACCACCCAGTACCTGGAGGAGGCCGACCAGCTCGCCGACCGCATCTCGGTCGTGGACCGGGGCCGGGTCGCCGCCGACGGCACCGCGGACGAACTGAAGGCGCTCACCGGCGGCGACCGCATCGACGTCGTCCTGCGGGACGCGGGCCTGCTGGGCGCCGCGCTCGCCCTGCTGCCCATGGCCGAGGAGGAGATCACCGTCGATCCCGACCGCAGGCTGCTCAGCGCCCCGGTCACCGACCGCATGACCGCCCTCTCCGCCGTCGTCCGCGCCCTGGAGGAGGCCGGCCTCCAGGCCGAGGACGTGGCCCTGCGCCGCCCCACGCTGGACGAGGTGTTCCTGCACCTGACCGGGCAGGACGACCGCACGAAGGAGACCGTGTGAGTACGTACGCGCTGACCGATTCCTGGACCATGACCCGGCGCGAACTCGCACACTGGGCACGGCAGCCGGGCCGGCTGGTCGCCGGGCTCGTCTTCCCGGTGATGCTGCTGCTGATGTTCGCCTATCTCGTCGGCGGCGGCCGCGAGGTGAACGGCGACTACCTCGACTACCTGATCCCCGGCATGCTCACGCTCACCATGGCCTTCGGCCTGGAGGGCACGATGCTCGCCGTCACCCAGGACCTCGACAAGGGCGTCATCGACCGCTTCCGCTCGATGCCGATGGCCGACGGCGCGGTCCTGGTCGGCCGCTCGGCCGCCGACATGCTGCAGTCGGCGCTGGGCCTCGCGGTGCTGATCGGCGTCGGGTACGCCCTCGGCTGGCGCGCCCAGGGTGGTGCCGGTGCCTTCCTGGGCGCCGTGGGTCTCCTCCTGCTGCTCCGCTTCGCGATGCTGTGGATCGGCATCCTGCTGGCGCTGGTGGCCGGGAAACCGGAGATGGTCCAGGCCGTGCAGATCCTCATCTGGCCGGTCGGTTTCCTCTCCAACGCCATCGCCACTCCCGCGTCCATGCCCGGCTGGCTCGCCACGGTCGTCGAGTGGAACCCGATGTCCAGAACGGCGACCGCCGTGCGCGACCTGTTCGGCCCGGCGGGGGCGACCGACGCCCTCTGGCCGGCCGTCGTCTGCCCGCTGGTCCTGCTCGCCGTCTTCTTTCCGTCGGCGGTGCGGAGGTTCGGGCACATGAGCCGCTGACTCAGTGATGGAAGCCGGTGGCCGCCCCCTTGTCCCGGATCTGCGGGTGCGGCTGCCGGCGCAGCTCCGGAAGCAGCCGCGTCAGGTCGTCGATGAACAGGTCGGACAGGTCCGAGGAGAAGCCGTTGCGGCACACGATCCGCACGACGGACAGATCCTCGCGGTTCGGCGGGAAGGTGTACGCCGGCACCAGCCAGCCGTGCTCACGCAGCCGCCGGGAGACGTCGAAGACGTCGTACGACTCGACACCCGGGGCCGTGGTGAAGGCGAAGACGGGCAGCTGGTCGCCCCGGGTCAGCAGCCGGAAGTCGCCGAGCGCCTCCACCCGGTCGGCCAGCTCCCGGGTGACGGCCCGCGTGGACCGCTGCACTGCCTGGTAACCCGAGCGGCCCAGCCGCAGGAACGTGTAGTACTGCGCGACGACCTGGGCGCCGGGCCGCGAGAAGTTCAGCGCGAAGGTCGGCATGTCGCCGCCCAGGTAGTTGACGCGGAAGACCAGCTCCTCGGGCAGGGCGTCCTTGTCGCGCCACAGGGCCCAGCCGACACCGGGGTAGACCAGCCCGTACTTGTGCCCGGAGGTGTTGATCGACGCCACGCGCGCGAGGCGGAAGTCCCACACGAGGTCCTCGTCCAGGAAGGGCGCGATCATCGCGCCGGACGCCCCGTCGACGTGCACCGGCACGTCCAGGCCGGTGCGCTCCTGGAGGGCGTCCAGGGCCGCGCACAGCTCGGCGATCGGCTCGTAGGACCCGTCGAAGGTGGAGCCGAGGATGCCGACGACCCCGATGGTGTTCTCGTCGCACAGGTCGGCGGCGGCCTGCGGGTCCAGGTGGAAGCGCTCGCCCTCCATGGGCACCAGGCGGGCTTCCACCTCCCAGAAGTTGCAGAACTTCTCCCAGCAGACCTGGACGTTGCCCCCCATGACCAGGTTCGGCCGGGCGGTCGGGTCGGTGGTGCGTTTGCTCCACCGCCGCTTGAAGGCCATCCCGGCGAGCATGCACGCCTCGCTCGACCCGGTCGTCGAGCAGCCCACGGCCGCCGACGGATCAGGCGCGTTCCACAGGTCGGCGAGCATGGCCACGCAGCGGCGCTCCAGCTCCGCGGTGCGCGGGTACTCGTCCTTGTCGATCATGTTCTTGTCGCGGCACTCCGCCATCAGCAGCCCTGCCTGCGGCTCCATCCACGTGGTGACGAAGGTGGCCAGGTTCAGCCGTGAGTTGCCGTCCAGCATCAGTTCGTCGTGCACCAGCTGATACGCCGTCGAGGGCGGCGTCGGGCCGTCCGGCAGCCGGTGCTTGGGCGGCGCCTCGGCCATACCGCTGACCGGGTCCGCCTCGCCGTAGAAGGGGTTCACGAAGCGGGAGCGCTCGTCGGCCTTGGCGAGGCCTTTGTGCAGGGCCATGGGATTCTCCTGTCGGGGCTCGGGGCTCGGGGTCAGCGGTTGATGGTCGGCGGTCGGCGGTCGTGGGTGCGGGGTCGGCGTCCTCCCCGCTCCTTCATCGGATCGAAGGGCCTGATCGGTTCACCCGGTCGTCCTCCCGTCCTCCCGCAGCTGCATCTGCCGCCTGCCGGTCACCAGCAGCAGGAGCAGGCTCGCCGGCGCACCGACGATCAGGGCGGGCAGGACCGAGGGCAGCAACGCGCGCGCGGAGCTCGCCCGAGAGGGGGGCGCCTGTCGCACGGTGTCCTGAGCCACGAGCTCACGATAAGCGGATAAAACGGGCATCGCCTCGGGGGTGCTGCCTGCGGGGAGGGGGACGGGCTTGCACCTCACGTCGCGTGAGGGCCCACCTTGGAGGGCGAACCCAGAAGGGAGCGGACGAAGTGAGCTACTCCGTGGGACAGGTCGCCGGCTTCGCCGGGGTGACGGTGCGTGCCCTGCACCACTACGACGGCATCGGCCTGCTCCCCCCGAGCGAGCGCAGCCACGCGGGTCATCGGCGCTACAGCGACGCCGACCTCGACCGGCTGCAGCAGATCCTGTTCTACCGGGAACTCGGCTTCCCGCTCGACGAGGTCGCCGTCCTGCTCGACGATCCGGAGGCGGACCCGCGCGCGCACCTGCGCCGCCGGCTCGACCTGCTGACCGCCCGGATCGAGCAGCTGCAGAAGATGGCCGCGGCCGTGGAACACGCCATGGAGGCACGTGAGATGGGCATCGACCTGACCCCCGAGGAACGCTTCGAGGTCTTCGGGGACAAGGACCCCGAGCAGTACGCCGAGGAGGCCGAGCGGCGCTGGGGCGGCACCGGGCCGTACGCGGAGTCACAGCGCCGGGCCGCCCGCTACACCAAGGACGACTGGCAGCGCATGCAGGCGGAGGTGGCCGACTGGAGCGGACGCTACGACGCGCTCATGGCGGCCGGTGAACCGCCCACCGGCGAGCGGGCCATGGACATGGCCGAGGAGCACCGGCAGCACATCAGCGGCTGGTTCTACGCGTGCTCCTACGCACTCCACCGGTCCCTGGGCGAGATGTACGTCACCGACGAGCGGTTCAAGGCCTTCTACGACTCCACCCGCCCGGGTCTCGCCGAGCACCTCGAGCAGGCGATCGCCGCCAACGCGGCCCGGCACGAACCCGCGTAGGGTCGTGGCCCGGGGTCACTCCCGGGCCACGACCACCGCCGTCCCGTACGCGCACACCTCGGTGCCCACGTCGGCCGCCTCCGTGACGTCGAAGCGGAACGCGAGCACGGCGTTGGCGCCACGCGCGCGTGCCTGCTCCACGAGCCGGTCCATGGCCTGGTTGCGGGTCTCCACGAGCGTTTTGGTGAGGCCCTTCAGCTCGCCGCCGACCATCGACTTCAGCCCCGCCCCGATCTGGCTCCCGAGGTGCCGGGAGCGCACCGTCAGTCCGAAGACCTCACCGATGACCTGCTCGATCCGGTGTCCGGGTACGTCGTTGGTGGTGACGACCAGTACGTCCGGCCGGGGCCCCTGGCCGCCGCCGTAATCTTCGATGCCCATGTCCACAGGTTTGCCCGAGCGGGCTCACAGTGCATCCTGGGGACCCCCATGGAACCTGGGGCGGACACATGACGTTGATAGCTTTGTGCGGCCGTAGAAGGACGCTGAACTCCCTCACCCCCGTCAGGAGCCCGGAACCGTGACGACCCTTGCCCTCGGACCGAGCTGGCTGGACCCCGATTACCTACTGGACAGCTTCGGCATCTGGGGTCTGCTGCTCATCGTCTTCGCGGAGTCGGGCCTGCTCATCGGCTTCTTCCTGCCGGGTGACTCGCTGCTGTTCACGGCGGGCCTGCTGATCACGTCGAACCAGCTGGACTTCCCGCTGTGGGCGGCCATCGCCCTGATCTGCGTCGCCGCGATCCTGGGCGACCAGGCGGGCTACATGTTCGGCAAGAAGGTGGGGCCGTCCCTCTTCACCCGCCCGGACTCCCGCCTCTTCAAGCAGGAGAACGTCACCAAGGCGCACGAGTTCTTCGAGAAGTACGGCCCCAAGTCGCTGGTCCTGGCCCGCTTCGTGCCCATCGTGCGCACGTTCACGCCGATCATCGCCGGCGTCAGCGGCATGCGGTACCGGTCCTTCCTGATCTTCAACGTCCTCGGCGGCGTCCTGTGGGGCGCGGGCGTGACCCTGCTCGGCTCCTGGCTGGGCAACATCGACTTCGTCAAGAAGAACATCGAGCCGATCCTGCTCCTGATCGTCCTTCTCTCGGTGGTCCCGATCATCATCGAGTTCCTCCGCGCCCGCTCCCAGTCCAAGAAGAACCCCCCGCAGGCCGAGCCCTCCGCCCAGCCGACTCCGACCTCGGCCCCGGCCCCGGCCATGGACGACGCCACCACCCGGCTCCGCCGCATCGAGGACCACGACCCGTACGGCGATCCGGCCGGTGACCAGGGCCGCAACCAGTACCAGGCGGGCGACCGGTACCAGGCGGGCGACCAGGGCCAGAACCAGTACCAGGGCGAGTACCAGCCCGACTACTACGGCCAGCAGTACCAGCAGCAGTACCAGCAGCAGTACCCGCAGCAACAGCAGTACCCGCAGCAGCAGCAGCAGTATCCCCAGCAGCAGTACCCCCAGCAGGACTGGCAGCCCCAGTCCCAGCCGCCGCAGCAGCAGAACGGCCAGTACCCGCACAACCAGGGCTACTGAAACGCGACCGCGGGCACGGGAGATCCGCCGGGGCCCACCCCGGCGTCAGAATCCCCGTGTCCGCTTGGCGGCCCGCCGCTTCTCCGCGGACCCGATCCGCAGGAACAACCGCGAGATCTCCGACCCCAGGTTCACGCCGATGGCGATGGCCATCGCCAGCGCGGCCGCCTTGGTCAGGGAGACCAGCCCCGCGTCCACCTCGTTCTGCGCGATGGCCAGCAGCCCGAAGTACGTGGCCGAACCGGGCAGCAGGGGCCCGATCGCCGCGGTCGTGTAGGGCAGCGCGGACGCGAACCGGTACCGCGACAGCAGCTGCCCGAACAGCCCGACCACCCCCGCCGCGACGGCGGTGGAGGCCACCGGCGAGATGTCACCGGCATAGTGCATCGCGCCGTACACCGACCAGGCGACGCCCCCGTTCAGCGTCACGGCCAGCACGGTGGACCGTTCCTGCTGGAGCAGTACCGCGAAGGTCAGCGACAGCAGCATCGACGCGCCGATCTGCCACAGCGGCCGCTTGGTGATGCCCAGGTAGGCGTCGGGGTTGAGATGGGCTCCCAGCTGCACGCCGACATAGAGCATGACCAGCACGCCGACGACGATGCCGACGAAGAAGTACATGACCTCCAGCAGGCGGGCGGCGGCGGTGATGTAGAAGCCCGTCAGACCGTCCTGGACGCCCGCCACGAGGGCCCGTCCGGGCAGCAGCGCGAACAGCCCGCCGGTGATGACGGCGGACGCCTTCACGTCGACGTGTCCGAGCGTCAGCGCGATGCCTATCGCGGCGGGCGGCATCGCGGCCACCAGGAACTGGTAGAACTCCGGCAGCCCGCGTCCGGCGCACAGCCACGCCAGCCGGTCGCCGAGCATCGCGCCGATCGCCGCCGCCACGAACACGATCAGGTCGCCGCCGACGAGCACCGAGGCCGCGCCGGCCAGCAGTCCGCTCGCCGAGGTCAGCACCCAGGTCGGATACGGGTGCCGGTTGCGCCGCATCTCGGCGAGCCGCCGGTACGCCTCCTCCAGCGAGATGTGCGTCTCGGGGTCGCTGAGGTCGTCGACGAGGTGGAAGACGGCCGCCAGCCGGGTGTAGTCGGTGCCCCGGCGCCGCACGGTCCGTGAGGCCGTCACCGGGTCCTCGACCAGGGAGGGCTGGTACGAGATCGACAGCAGGGTGAAGGTGACGTTCGGCTCGCAGCGGTCGAGCCCGTAGGAGCGGCAGACCGCGAACATCGCGGCCTCCACGTCCTCGGCGCCCTCACCGCCCGCCAGCAGCAGCTCGCCGATGCGCAGGGTCAGGTCGAGCACACGCGGGACGGCCGGGCCGCCCTCCTCCGCCTTGGGCGGAGGCTCCGGCGCGGGCCGCTCGGCCACCGGCATGCGCAGCATCGTCCGCATCCGGTCCTGCCAGGGCACGTCCTTGGTCAGACTGACCACGGGAAAGCCCTCGGCGGGCGTGAAGGCGGGCGGGGCGTGCCGCGAGCTGTACGTCCTCGGCGGACTGAACGCCGACCCCTCGGACTCACCGCCGGCCGGCTGCGCGACGTCCAGGCCGACCGGAACGGCGAACTCCGACGTGGTCTCCGACTCGCCCGCGCCCCTGGGGACGGCCAGCCCCCGCGGGATCGCGAACTCGGAGGTGACCTCCGGATCGAACGTGCCCTTCGCCTCGTCCGACTGCGGCTTGCGGTCCTCCGCCTCCGTCACTGGGCAACGCTCCCTGAACGACACATTCCGTAGACCTCAGTATGCGCACCGACGTACGCGTACCACCGTGTGCGTACTGACGTGTGCCCAGGGACGCGGGCTTACCGACATCTGCGCCCGACACGCAGGAGGGCCGCACGTGTGCGTGCGGCCCTCCACGGCCCCTCGGGGCCGAGCGACTCAGTGACCGCCCTGGTCCTTGAAGCGCTTGTACGACCGCTCGATCTCGGCCTCGGCGTCGGTGCGGCCCACCCAGTCGGCGCCCTCGACGGACTTGCCGGGCTCCAGGTCCTTGTAGACCTCGAAGAAGTGCTGGATCTCCAGCCGGTCGAACTCCGACACGTGGTGGATGTCCCGCAGGTGCTCCACGCGCGGGTCGGTCGACGGGACGCACAGCAGCTTGTCGTCGCCGCCGGCCTCGTCGGTCATGCGGAACATGCCGATCGCGCGGCAGCGGATGAGGCAACCCGGGAAGGTCGGCTCGTCCAGGATGACCAGCGCGTCCAGCGGGTCACCGTCCTCGCCGAGAGTGTTCTCGACGAAGCCGTAGTCGGTCGGGTAGGCGGTCGAGGTGAAGAGTCGACGGTCCAGGCGGATCCGACCGGTCTCGTGGTCCACCTCGTACTTGTTCCGCGAACCCTTCGGGATCTCGATCGTGACGTCGAACTCCACCGGTGGCTCCTCCATGATCAGCACATAGTTCTGGTGGTTAAGTGTCCCTCACGCAGGTGTGTGATCGCGAAAGGGGCTGGTGATCGTGCCCGAGCTGAGGCCTTGGCGGGCCGCGAGACCGCACGTGGTGCGGGCCGCGGACGCCGTACGACCACGTCTGGCGCGGGTCGCAGGGGTCGTACGGCCACGTCTCGCGCGCGCGACGGCGGCCGCCGGGCCGCGGGTCGCACGGCTCAGGCAGGCGGCGAAACCGCAGCTCGCGCTGATCACGAGGCCGAGACCCGGCCGGACCTGGCAGTACACCGCGGGTGCGACGACCGCCGGACTGGCCCTGGCCGTCGGCGTGGCGACCGCCGCCGGCCCCTGGGACTCCTCGGGTCAGCGTACGGCCGAGCGGGACCGGGCCGCCGCACTGGAGCGGGTGGGTGGCGCAGATCACGGCCGCGGGACCGAAGCGTCCGATACGTCCGACACGGCGGCCGGGGCGCCGCGGCCCGCGCCCAGCGCCGCGTCCGTCCTGACGGGCCTCGGCGGCGCGACGACCGCCGTGAAGTCGGCCCCGGGCTCCGCCGCCCTCACGCGCGTCCTCGGCCCGCTCCTCGCCGACCCGGCCCTCGGCACCCGCCGCACGGCCGCCGTCGTCGACGTGACCACCGGCAAGCGGCTCTACGGCAGCGGAGCCGACGACGCGCTCACCCCGGCCTCCACCACGAAGATCGCCACCGCGGTCGCCGCGCTCACCGCGCTGGGCGCCGACCACCGCCTCACCACCCGCACCGCCCTGGAACCCGGCACCGGGGAGGTCGTCCTCGTCGGCGGCGGCGACCCCACCCTCACCGCCCGCGAGAACCCCGAGGGCTGGGCAGGCCTGCGCACCCTCGCCGCCTCCACGGCCACGGCCCTGAAGAAACGCGGCATCACCCGGGCGACGCTGTCGTACGACACCACCCTGTACGCCGGCACCGAAGTTCACCCGATCGGAGTCAACCCGAACCTGGCCCGGGTCACGGCCCTGACCGCCGACGAGGGCCGCGCGGACGGCTCGACGAGCGGCCCGGCGACCCGCGTGCCCGACCCGGCGGCGGACGCGACGAGGAAGTTCGCGGACTTCCTGGGGGCGTACGGGATCAAGACGTCCGCGCCCGGACCGTCGAAGGCCTCCGCGCGCGCGGAGACGCTGGCCACGGTCGCCTCGCCCCCGCTCGCCTCGCTCGTCGAGCGGATGCTGACCAACAGCGACAACGACATCGCCGAGGCGCTCGCCCGCCAGACCGCCCTCGCGACCGGCGTGCGCGCCGACTTCGCCGGCGCGGGCAAGGCGATCCGCACCCAGCTGGGACGGCTCGGACTGCCCCTGGACGGTGTCGACTTCAGGGACGGCAGCGGCCTCGACCGGAACGACCGCCTGACCGCGAACCTCCTGACCGCGCTCCTCGTCAAGGCCGGCGACCCCGCCCGCCCCGACCTGCGCCCCGTCCTCACCGGACTGCCCGTCGCCGGCTTCACCGGCACCCTCAGCACCCGCTACACGGACGGCGCTGCCGACGCCGCCGGTGTGGTCCGCGCCAAGACCGGCACCCTGACGGGCGTCAACACCCTCGCCGGTACGGTCGTCGACCGCGACGGCCACCTCCTGGCCTTCGCCGTCCTCACCGCGAACACCACCGACCCGGCCGCGGCCCAGACGGCCCTCGACCGAGCCGCCACGGCCCTGGCGGCCTGCGGCTGCGGCTGAAGCCGGCCCGTCCGGCGTCCGGTCACGCGCCCGCCCCGCCCCGACCGAGGGCCGCGCCGACCCGGACGCCGCCCCCACTCCATCCCTGAGGCGTCCCCCACTCCCGCCCCACGCCCTGCCCGCAACGGCACCCCTCACGTACGGTTGACGCATGACGAGCATCGGTGGTGCCTCTTCAGGGATGGTCGACTGGAACCTCGCGGTCGCGACCGCGACCCGCCTCGTGCGGCCGGGCCCGGAGGTGAGCCGCGACGAGGCCCGCGCCGTCGTCGCGGAACTGCGCCGGCACGCCAAGGTCTCGGAAGGACACGTCCGCGGCTTCACTCGTCTGGGCACCGAGGAGATGCACGACACCCCCGTCCTGGTCGTCGACCGTCCCGGCTGGATCCGGGCGAACGTGGCCGGCTTCCGGGAGCTCCTCAAGCCCCTCCTCGACAAGATGGAGGGACGCCGCAGCGGCAACGCGGTCCTCGGCGCGGTCGGCGGCAAGGTCACGGGCGTCGAACTCGGCATGCTGCTGTCCTTCCTGTCCTCCCGCGTCCTCGGCCAGTACGAGACCTTCGCCCCCGCCACCCGCGAACTGCCCGCGGGTGCCGACAGCGGCGGGCGGCTGCTCCTCGTCGCGCCGAACATCGTGCACGTCGAACGCGAACTCGACGTGAGCCCCCACGACTTCCGCCTCTGGGTGTGCCTGCACGAGGAGACGCACCGCACGCAGTTCTCCGCGGTGCCCTGGCTCCGCGACCACCTGGAGGGTGAGATCCAGTCGTTCTTGGCGGAGACGGACGTCGACCCCATGACGTTCCTGGAGCGGATCAGGGAAGCGGCCCAGTCCCTCGTCGGCGGACGTCCCGAGGGGGAGGAGGACGACGGCGGCCGTTCCCTGGTCGAACTGGTCCAGAGTCCCGCCCAGCGGGAGATCCTCGCCCGGCTCACCGCCGTGATGTCCCTCCTGGAGGGTCACGCCGACTTCGTGATGGACGGGGTGGGCCCGGACGTCGTGCCGACCGTCGCCGAGATCCGCGAGAAGTTCCAGCAGCGTCGCGCCAAGGGTGCCTCGCGGCTGGACATGGCCCTGCGCAAGCTGCTCGGCCTGGACGCCAAACTCAAGCAGTACAAGGACGGTGACCGTTTCGTGCGGGCCGTCGTCGACCAGGTCGGCATGGACGGCTTCAACCGTGTGTGGACCTCGCCGAACACCCTCCCCACCAAGGCCGAGATCGCGAAACCGGCGGACTGGGTCGCCCGGGTGCACCGCAAGGCGGACTCCTGAACCGCTGAGCCGGTGGCGAGCACGACGGCGGACGGGAACCGAAAATCGGCCGACGGCAGGAGAACGCCTCCGCAATCACCCGTCCGAGGGACCGTGAGTCCCCATCAGGCGTGCAATGCTCGGGGAACGGCCCGGTTCTGTCACCATCTACACACTCTGCGTGACCGATCTCGGGTTCAACCCCCGAAAATTTCATGAAGGGAACCGGACATGGGTCCCCATCCTGCGGTCGCGGCGATACGCCTGGCGGTCCGCCGCGTCCTCCACGACATCCTCACCGACCACCACAGCACCCCTGACGCCCTTGCGCACGAGCGTCCGCCCTCGCCGCTCGTGCTCGTGGCCTGCTCCGGCGGCGCCGACTCCATGGCGCTCGCCTCGGCCCTCGCCTTCGAGGCTCCCAGGCTCGGCGTCCGCGCCGGCGGCGTCACCGTCGACCACGGCCTCCAGGCCGGCTCCGACCTGCGCGCCGACGAGGTCGTCCTGCGCCTGCGCGAACTCGGCCTCGACCCGGTGGAGGCCACCGCCGTCACCGTCGGCCGCGAAGGCGGCCCCGAGGCCGCCGCCCGTGACGCCCGTTACGCCGCCCTCGATGACGCCGCCGACCGCCACGGCGCCGCCGCGATCCTCCTCGGCCACACCCGCGACGACCAGGCCGAGACCGTTCTCCTCGGCCTCGCCCGCGGCTCGGGCATCCGCTCCCTCTCCGGAATGGCCGCGGTCTCGGGGGCCGGCGGCCGTTACCGCCGGCCCTTCCTCCAGCTCGACCGGCAGACCGCACGCAAGGCCTGCATGGTCCAGTCCCTCCCCGTCTGGGACGACCCGCACAATACCGACCCGGCCTACACCCGCTCCCGGCTCCGCCACGAAGGGCTGCCCGCCCTGGAGAAGGCCCTCGGCAAGGGCGTCGTCGAGGCCCTCGCCCGTACGGCCCAGCTCTCCCGCGACGACGCCGACGCCCTCGACGCCTGGGCCGGCCGGGCCGAGGCCGCCGTCCGGGACAACGCCGGCCTGCTGGAGTGCGCCAAGCTCTACGCCCTGCCGCCCGCCGTCCGCCGCCGCATCCTGCGCCGCGCCGCCATCGAGGCGGGCGCCCCGGCCGGTTCGCTCTTCGCCCGGCACATCGAGGAGATCGACCGGCTGATCACCGGCTGGCGCGGCCAGGGAGTCATCAATCTCCCCGGCAAAGTCGTCGCCCAGCGGCAGGGTGGCAGACTGGTGATTCGGCAAGGCTGAATCCCGCCCCTCCACTCGGAGGGGCGGCGGCCGGTGGGACGACCGAAAGTGATGCGGGTGGACGCGAAAGACATGGGTGCCGACCTCAAGACGGTGCTCATCACCAAGGAAGAGATCGACGCCAAGCTGGCTGAGCTGGCGGCGAAGATCGACACGGAGTACGCGGGCAAGGACCTGCTCATCGTCGGCGTCCTCAAGGGCGCGGTGATGGTCATGGCCGACCTCGCGCGGGCGCTGTCCACCCCCGTCACCATGGACTGGATGGCCGTGTCCTCCTACGGCGCGGGCACCCAGTCCTCCGGTGTGGTGCGGATCCTCAAGGACCTCGACACCGACATCAAGGGCAAGCACGTCCTGATCGTCGAGGACATCATCGACTCCGGACTGACCCTGTCCTGGCTGCTGTCCAACCTCGGCTCGCGCGAGCCCGCCTCCCTCAAGGTGTGCACGCTGCTGCGCAAGCCGGAGGCGGCCAAGGTCGCGATCGACGTGGAGTGGGTCGGATTCGACATCCCCAACGAGTTCGTCGTGGGCTACGGCCTCGACTACGCCGAGAAGTACCGCAACCTGCCGTTCGTCGGTACGCTCGCGCCCCACGTCTACGGCGGCTGAGCCACAAGAGCGTCCTGTGCAGGACGATCGGGAACCCCAGCGGGTTCCGCGCCGTTGAAGCATGCAGACGGGTTCGCCAGGCTTCCCCGTGCGGCTTCGCACGACAATGCTGGGGTACCGTCAGAAGAACTGTCTTATCAAACTCACTATGGCAGGAGGGACGGGGCGGCACCGCTCCGTATGGATGGACGTGAAGCGATACTTCCGTGGGCCGGTCATGTGGATCGTGCTGGCCGTCCTTGCCGTGGTCGTGTTGATGCAGGTCGTCGGCTCGTCCGGCGGCTACAAGACGGTGGACACCGGCCAGGTCGTTGCAGCGATCAACGACAACAAGGTCGAGTCGGCCAAGCTCACCACCGGTGACGAGCAGACCATCAAGGTCACGCTCAAGGACGGCACAAAGGTCGAGGGCAGCTCGAAGATCCAGGCGAGCTACATCGGCGATCAGGGCGTGACCATCGCCAATACGCTGCAGACCAAGTACCAGGACAAGCAGATTCCGGACGGTTACACGGTCTCTCCGACGAAGCAGAACGCTTTCGTCGGGATCCTGCTGTCCCTGCTCCCCTTCGTCCTCATCGTCGTCGTCTTCCTGTTCCTGATGAATCAGATGCAGGGTGGCGGCTCCCGGGTCATGAACTTCGGCAAGTCCAAGGCGAAGCTCATCACCAAGGACACGCCGAAGACGACGTTCGCGGACGTCGCCGGCTCGGACGAGGCCGTCGAGGAGCTCCACGAGATCAAGGAGTTCCTCCAGGAACCGGCGAAGTTCCAGGCCGTCGGCGCCAAGATTCCCAAGGGCGTGCTCCTGTACGGGCCTCCCGGCACCGGCAAGACCCTGCTCGCGCGCGCCGTCGCCGGCGAGGCGGGCGTCCCCTTCTACTCGATCTCCGGTTCCGACTTCGTCGAGATGTTCGTCGGTGTCGGTGCCTCCCGGGTGCGTGACCTCTTCGAGCAGGCCAAGGCGAACGCCCCGGCGATCGTCTTCGTCGACGAGATCGACGCGGTCGGCCGCCATCGCGGCGCCGGCCTCGGCGGTGGTCACGACGAGCGTGAGCAGACGCTGAACCAGCTGCTCGTCGAGATGGACGGCTTCGACGTGAAGGGCGGCGTGATCCTCATCGCCGCCACGAACCGGCCCGACATCCTCGACCCGGCGCTGCTGCGTCCCGGCCGCTTCGACCGCCAGATCGCGGTCGACCGCCCGGACATGCAGGGCCGTCTGGAGATCCTCAAGGTCCACCAGAAGGGCAAGCCGGTCGCGCCCGACGTCGACCTGGCCGCCGTCGCCCGCCGCACCCCCGGCTTCACGGGTGCCGATCTCTCCAACGTGCTGAACGAGGCCGCGCTGCTCACGGCCCGCTCGGACAAGAAGCTGATCGACAACCAGATGCTGGACGAGGCGATCGACCGTGTGGTCGCGGGCCCGCAGAAGCGGACCCGGATCATGTCGGACAAGGAGAAGAAGATCACCGCCTACCACGAGGGCGGCCACGCCCTGGTCGCGGCGGCCTCTCCCAACTCCGACCCGGTGCACAAGATCACCATCCTGTCCCGCGGCCGCGCGCTCGGTTACACGATGGTGCTCCCGGACGAGGACAAGTACTCGACCACCCGTAACGAGATGCTCGACCAGCTCGCCTACATGCTGGGCGGTCGCGCTGCCGAGGAACTGGTCTTCCACGACCCGACCACCGGCGCCGCGAACGACATCGAGAAGGCCACTGCCACGGCCCGCGCGATGGTCACCCAGTACGGCATGACCGAGCGTCTCGGCGCCATCAAGTTCGGCGGCGACAACACCGAGCCGTTCCTCGGCCGTGAGATGGCCCACCAGCGCGACTACTCGGAAGAGGTCGCCGCGCTGGTCGACGAAGAGGTCAAGAAGCTCATCGAGAACGCGCACAACGAGGCCTGGGAGATCCTGGTCGAGAACCGCGACGTCCTCGACAACCTGGTGCTGCGGCTGCTGGAGAAGGAGACGCTGAACAAGGAGGAGATCGCCGAGATCTTCTCCGCCATCGTCAAGCGCCCGGCACGGCCCGCGTGGACCGGCTCCTCGCGGCGCACGCCGTCCACCCGCCCGCCGGTGCTCTCCCCCAGGGAGCTGGCACTGACCAACGGGGCCAACGGCGCGACGCCCGCGATCAGCACCGCCAAGTCCTCGGTGGTGGACCCCGCCCCGGTGGCCGATCCGGCCCCCGAGGAGCGTCCGGAGAGCTGACGCTTTGGGTCCCGGTGCTCCCACCAGGCCCGGAATGCATGCCGCGCCCCCCAGGTTCTAGCCTGGGGGGCGCGGCATTTCGGTTATGGCCGCACCGTCACGCGTCCACCACACGCGACCCGCACAGGAACGAGGCACCAGGATGACCGACCCCGTGACGCTGGACGGCGAGGGCCCCGTCGGCGAGTTCGACGAGAAGCGGGCCGAGAACGCCGTACGCGAACTGCTGATCGCGGTCGGCGAGAACCCCGACCGTGAGGGGCTGCGGGAGACGCCCGCGCGGGTGGCCCGCGCCTACCGGGAGATCTTCGCGGGCCTGTGGCAGCAGCCCGAGGACGTGCTGAAGACGACGTTCGACCTGGGTCACGACGAGATGGTGCTCGTGAAGGACATCGAGGTCTACAGCACCTGTGAGCATCATCTGGTGCCGTTCCGCGGTGTCGCTCACGTCGGGTACATCCCGGCCACCAGCGGAAAGATCACCGGCCTGTCGAAGCTGGCCCGTCTGGTGGACGTCTACGCCCGGCGCCCCCAGGTGCAGGAACGTCTCACCACGCAGATCGCGGACTCCCTGATGGACATCCTGGAGCCGCGCGGAGTCATCGTCGTCGTGGAGTGCGAGCACATGTGCATGTCCATGCGCGGGATCCGCAAGCCCGGTGCCAAGACCCTCACGTCGGCGGTCCGCGGACAGCTGCGGGACGCGGCGACGCGCAACGAGGCGATGAGCCTGATCATGGCGCGCTGAGACCGCTCACGACGGTCGCTGAAGGCGGGCTGGGACGGGGCGAGGCGGGGTGAGGCGATCGGCGGCGTTTCCACGCCCGGCTTCACGCCGCCGAGGCCGCCCCCGAGTTGTCGTCGTCGTCCTCGGGGAGCTTGCAGACGCGCTCCAGGAAAATGGCCGCCGCTATGACACCGATACCCGCCAGGACCGAGAAGCCGGCGTAGATCGCCTGGTCGCGGCGGGCGGGGATGTCGAGGGACTCCAGCAGGAAGACGCCGGCACCGCCGTACATTCCGGCCACGAGGGCGGCGACGAGCGCGCTGGCCTGGCCGAAGACGACCGCGCGGGCCGCCATCAGGGGATCGACGCCCTTGGCCTCGGGGCGGCGCTCGCGCTGTGCCTTGAGACGGGCACGGATCGAGAGCGCTGTGGCCAGCAGTACCACGGCGATCACGGCGAGGACGATGGGGGCGGCCAGTGGAACGCTCGGCAGGGTACCGATCGAGTTCCAGAGGCGGGCGCCGGCCCACGACACAACGCCCGCGACGACGAAGACGCCGGCCAGCATCCTGATGCGCAGCTCTCTCACGATGTCCCTTCGATTCCCCCGGGGTCCACGGCCGGTGGCCGTGGACGGTCGTCGTCCTGACCCTGACGACTACGTCGTCTCGACCTTAACGACTACTCGGGCAGCCGGAGTTCCAGGTCCTTGCGGGCGGCGACTCCCTCGCGGGTGACGGTGTCGAGCAGCTCGGCGATCGCGCCGCGCCCGGGTACCCGGGCGCCGGGATCCACGTCGTGCCACGGGGCGAGCACGAAGGCGCGTTCGTGGGCGCGCGGGTGGGGCAGGGTCAGCGACGGATCGTCGGAGACGACATCGGCGTACGCGACGATGTCGACGTCCAGGGTGCGCGCGCCCCAGCGCTCGTCCCGGACGCGGTGGAAGGCCTCCTCGACCGCGTGCGCCCGCTCCAGGAGGGACGACGGGGGCAGCGTGGTCTTCAGGACGACGATCGCGTTGAAGTAGGAGGGCTGGCTGCCCGGCTCCACGCCCCACGGTTCCGTCTCGTACACCGGGGAGACCGCCTTGACGCGCACGCCGGGGGTGTCCTCCAGGGCGTCGATGGCCCCCTGGAGGGTCTCCAGACGGTTGCCGAGGTTGGAGCCGATGGAGATCACGGCCCGCTTGGGGTTGTGGAGCGTGGTGTCGGCGGCGTCGACCTGCTCGACGACGGAGGCGGGCACCGGCTGTACGGTCGGGTCGCTCTGACCCCCGGCGAAGAACGCGGTCATACTCGGCTCCGGGTGATGGTGACGGTCACGTCGTCGAAGGGGACCGTGATCGGTGCGTCCGGCTTGTGGACGCAGACCTCGACCTCCTGGACCCCTTCGTGCTTCAGACAGGCCTGGGCGATGCGCGCGGCGAGCGTCTCGATGAGATCGACCGGCTCGCCCTGGACGACGGCCACGACCTCCTCCGCCACGATGCCGTAGTGCACGGTCTTCGTCAGGTCGTCGTCGGCCGCGGCCGGTCGGGTGTCCAGGCCCAGGACGAGGTCCACGATGAAGGTCTGGCCCTCCTCGCGCTCCCGGGGGAACACACCGTGGTACCCGCGGGCCTTGAGGCCGCGCAGCGCGACACGATCCACGCGAATCACTCCTGCAATCGTCGGGAACGGCCGGTCCCTACCGTGTGCGGACGGCACACCGGCCTCGGACGAATCTACCTGCGAGCACCGACACGGCCGGGCCGTGGGGGCGCCGGCCGGGTCGGAGCCGGGAGGATTCACCGGGTGTTTCCCCCGGGGAACCCGGTGGCTCACGGACTGGTGGCCGTCCTCGCCCCGGCGTTCGTGATCCCCACCACGTTCCGGACCCGGTGGCCCACCCGGCGCCCTTGTCGGCTACCCGCTCAGGAGGGGTTCTCCTCGTCCGGATCCTCGCCGTCCTCGCCGTTCTCGGTGGTCCCGGTGTTCTCGGCCATGACCGGGGACGCGTGGTGCGACCAGAGCTTCCAGCCGTCGGCGGTGCGGCGGAACACGTTCGTGGCGACCACCAGCTGGCCCACGAGAGGCCCCAGCTCCTCGCCGGCCTCCGGGGCGGGGCCGCCGCTGAGGATGTTCTCGGTGCAGGTCACCAGGGCCGTGTCGCCGGTGACGGACACATGCACGTCGGTCAGGAAGAACTGGATGTAGTCGGTGTTCGCCATGATCAGCGCGTACGACCGCAGTACCTCGCCGCGCCCGGTGAGCACCGGCCATCCCGGATGCACGCAGGAGACCACGCCCACGTCCGCCGGGTCGTGGAACTCCTCGTCGACGCCCAGGTCGGCAGGGGTGAGCCAGAGCGAGGACACCTCGTCGAAGTCGCCCCGTTCGAGCGCCTCGTAGAAGGCGGTGTTGGCGGCCTCGACCTGCTCGACGTCCGTGTGGGGGGCGCTCACCGGGCTCCTTCCGCGCCGTGCGGGGTGTGCGGAGTGCGCGGGAGGCGCGTGTCCTGCTGGGCGGGCGCGTCGGGTGTCCTCTGCGCCCCGTCCGCCCCGTCTGCCCCGTCTGCCCCGTCTGCCCCGTCTGCCCCGTCTGCCCCGTCTGCGCCGGGTGTCTGTGTCGCGGGCGCGTGCGTCGTGGGTGTCTGCGTGCCGGGCGCGTGCCTGGTGGGTCCGGCCGTGGCGGAAGGCGTCCGGGCCGACACGACCGTGCCCGGCGCGTGACTTTCTTCGCGCGCCCCTTCCACGGCGCGCGCGACGCGCACCGCGTCCGCCGTCGCGCGCACCTCGTGCACGCGCACCGCCCACGCGCCGGCCTGCGCCGCGAGCGCGGAGACGGCGGCCGTGGCGGCGTCCCGCTCGCGCGCGGGCGGGGGCGCGCCCTCCGGCCCCGCCAGCACCCGGCCGAGGAACCGCTTGCGGGAGGCGGCGACGAGCAGGGGGTGGCCCAGCCCGTGCAGCAGGTCGAGGCGGGCGAGCAGGGAGAGGTCGTGACCGGCCTCCTTGGAGAAGCCGAGCCCCGGGTCGACGACCACCCGGTCGGGGGCGATGCCGCCCGCCAGGACGGCGTCCACACGCTCGCGCAGTTCCTCGACGACTTCGCGTACGACGTCGTCGTAGACGCCCTTGACGTTGCCGCCCTCGAGGAAGCCGCGCCAGTGCATGACGACGAAGGGGGCGCCGGCGTCGGCGACGACCGGGATCATCTCGGGGTCGGCGAGGCCGCCGCTGACGTCGTTGACGAGGGCGGCGCCCGCGGCGAGGGCCCGGGCGGCTACGGAGGCGCGCATGGTGTCGACGGAGACGACGACGCCCTCGGAGGCGAGGCCGCGGACGACGGGGACGACCCGCCGGAGTTCCTCGGCCTCGTCGACGCGGGTGGCGCCCGGACGAGTGGACTCGCCACCCACATCGACCAGGTCGGCCCCCTCGGCGACCAGCGCGAGTCCGTGCTTGACGGCGGCCGTCGTGTCGAACCAGCGGCCGCCGTCGGAGAAGGAGTCGGGGGTCACGTTGACGACCCCCATGACCGCGCAGCGGTCCCAGTCCGGAAGGCCGGCGACGCGCCCTCGTCCGCTCTGCTTGCTCATACGTTCAGCGTAGGCCCAGCGGGGGGCCGCCATGCCGGGTGGCCCGGGCGGCAGCCCCGGGGCCGAGGGGCCGGGGCTGCCCGCCCGGGCCGGTCTCGGCGGTCTCCGGTTCGCTCCCTGCCGCAGGAGGTCCGGCTACGCCGCCCGTACGTCTCTGTCGGCCACCGTGCGCTCGGCCACCATGTGGGCACACGCGCGTGCCGCGGACGTACGGCCGCGCAGGAAGCGCGGCAGGGGCAGGGCGAGGTTGACGAAGCCCTCCGCCTGCATGGCGGCGAAGCCGATCCGGGGCAGGTCGGCGGAGGCGCGGTACACGACGAACCGGGGTTCCCAGCGGGGCTGGAACTTGGCGTTGAACTTGTACAGCGACTCGATCTGGAACCAGCGGGAGAGGAAGACCAGCAGCCCGCGCCAGGCGCGCAGCACCGGGCCGGCGCCGATCTTCTCGCCGCGGGCCAGTGCCGAGCGGAACATCGCGAAATTGAGCGACACGCGCGCGATGTCGAACTTGGGGGCGGCCTGGAGGGCGGCGACGATCAGGAGTTCGTTCATGCCCGGGTCGGCCGAGCGGTCGCGTCGCATCAGGTCCAGGGAGGCACCGTCCGGGCCCCAGGGCACGAAGTGCAGGATCGCCTTGAGGTCGCCGTAGGGACCCGGTTCGACGTCGGCCTTGTGGGCGGTGGCGATCAGGCAGTCCCCGTCGGTGGAATCGCCGATGCGGCCGAGTGCCATGGAGAAACCGCGCTCGGTGTCGGTGCCGCGCCAGTCCTCGGCGGCGCGCCGGATCCGCTCCAGTTCGCCTTCGCCGAGGTCACGGACACGTCGGACCCGGGTCTCGTAACCGGCGCGTTCGATGCGCTTGACCATCTGGCGCACGTTGCGCATCGCGCGGCCGGCCAGCGAGAAATCCGCGACGTCCACCACCGCCTCGTCGCCCAGTTCCAGGGCGTCCAGTCCGGTCTCGCGGGTCCACACCTCGCCGCCGGTCTCCGAGCAGCCCATGACGGCGGGCGTCCAGGAGTGGGCCCTGGCCTCGTCCATGAAGCGCTCGATGGCGCCGGGCCAGGCCTCCACGTCGCCGATGGGGTCGCCGCTGGCGAGCATCACGCCGGAGACGACGCGGTAGGTCACGGCCGCCTTGCCGCTGGGGGAGAAGACGACGGCCTTGTCGCGGCGCAGCGCGAAGTGGCCGAGCGAGTCCCGGCGGCCGTGCTTGGCCAGCAGGGCGCGCAGCCGGACCTCGTCCTCCTCGGTGAGGCGCGCGGCCGGGTGCTCCGGGCGGAAGGCGAGGTAGACGGTGGTGATGGCGGTGAGCAGGCCGAGGGCACCGAGGGAGAAGGCGACCGTCCAGGAGGCGTTGCCCTGGTAGTCGACCGGGCCCTCGAAGCCGAAGAGGCCGTACAGGACGTGGGTGATGCGGTCGGCGAGACTCGGGTCGCCGACCATGCGCCGCGGATGGGCGTTGACGATGACGAGGCCCAGACCGAGGGAACCGGCGCCCATGAGGACGAAGTTGGCCAGCGCGCGCCAGCGGCTGCGCGGGTCGGGCAGGGCCGCGAACTGGTCGCGGTGGCGCAGGAGAGGCACCAGGAGGGCGACGGAGATCAGCGCGCCGACGAGCGAGTGCCGGTAGGTGAACTGGGCGACGGCGCCCGCCGGGAGGAGGGCGACCGCCGCGCGCCACGCCCGCCGCTTGCTGCGCTTGAGGCCGTGCGCGAGGAGCAGCAGCAGGACGCCGGCGCTCAGCGACAGCGCCGCGGCGAACGGGCCGAGCGCGCCGGGGAGCACCTCGGCCATGGTGTGCATACGGCTGTGGCGGAACCGCGGGAAGACTCCGGCGGCGACGTCCAGCAGACCCACCAGGGCGCAGGCCCGGCCGACGAGGGCGGGCACGGCCTCGGGGCGCGGCCCCCTGATCAGCTGCCGCACCCGGCTTGATCGATTCGGAACCCCGACCGACATTTCCCCATCTTCCCTGACAGACATCGCATCCCGTAGTTCCGCGAGAGACTTTGAAATCCGGTGCCGATCGGGCATCCGGCGACATTGCGCCCTCTAGGACGGTGTCTCGGGGGGAGAGGTTCACTCATCTCTTCAAAGCCGCCGGAAAGGCCAGGGAAAGTCCGGGACAAGCCCTCGCGGGGAGCGAGGGTCACGGGAACCCGGACGGAGAGCGCAGGCAGGAACACCGATGGGTCTCACGAGCACAACCGTGCTGCTGCTGGCGGTCCTGTCCGCCGTACTGCTGTTCGTCGGCACCGTGTGGCAGTGGCCGCGTCTGGCCGGGCGGGGCTGGCGGGCCGTCGGCGCGCGCGTCGCCCTGCTGCTGGCCACCCAGCTGGCCCTCTTCGCGTCCGTGGGGCTCGCCGCGAACCAGGCCTTCGGGTTCTACGCCAGCTGGGCGGACCTGTTCGGCCAGGAGACCGAGCAGGGCGTCGTCGTCGACCACGCGGGCGGTGGGCCGCTGCGGGTGGTCGACACCCGGCGCGTGGAGGGCGGCGGCGGGCGGCCGGAGTTCGGCGGCCAGATCCAGAAGGTCGCCGTCGACGGCCGTACGACGCGTATCGCCTCGCCCGCCTTCGTGTACCTGCCGCCGGAGTACTTCGACCCGCGTCACAGCACGCGCACGTTCCCGGCGGTCGTCGTCCTCACGGGCTACCCGGGCACGGCGGAGGCCCTCGTGGACAAGCTGGACTACCCGCGCACCGCGCGCGGGCTCGCCGAGGACGGCCGTATGCAGCCGATGATCCTGGTGATGATGCGGCCGACGGTGGCACCGCCGCGGGACACGGAGTGCGTGGACGTCCCCGGGGGACCGCAGGCCGAGTCCTTCTTCGCCAAGGACCTGCCCGCCGCCGTGGCGGCCCACTACCGGGTGAACAGGGGGCCCGGCAGCTGGGGGGTCGTCGGGGACTCCACGGGCGGCTACTGCGCGCTGAAGCTGGCGATGCACCACCCCGAGGTCTACGGGGCGGGCGCGGGCCTGTCGGCGTACTACAAGGCGCCGAGCGACCCGACGACCGGCGACCTCTTCCACGGTGACGCGACGCGGCGCGACGAGGCCGATCTGCGGTGGTTCCTGAAACACCGGCCCGCGCCCGACACCTCGCTGCTCGTCACCAGCAGCAAGCTGGGAGAATCCAACTACAAGGCCACGCTGAAGTTCATCGAACTGGTGAAGGCCACGCACCGGACGAGGATCTCGTCGATCATCCTCGAAAGCGGCGGGCACAACTTCAACACCTGGCGGCGCGAGATCCCGCCGACCCTGGAGTGGATCAGCGGGCGGCTGGGCGGGGAGCCGGGCGGCCGGTGACGTCGGCGGATCGCCCGGTCGACCAGAAATGATCTTGATTTCCGGGGAATTCGACGACCGGCCGGTTTCCTGATGTCCCGTGAAGGCTTCGCCATGGCTGTGTTTTTACGGGGCGGGGCGCCAACATTCGCCTACGCGCGGTAAGTTTCTGGCCATGCCACGTGGACGTCACCGCCATTCCCCACCTTTGCACCGGCTGCTGCCTCCTTCGGCGATCGCAGGCGTCTCCCTCGTCTGCGCCCTGGGCCCCTGGGTGTTCACGGAGCCACTGGTGCTCCGAGGTCTGGCCGCCGCCGCGGCGGCGACGGCGGTCGGGAGCGCGTTCGTCATGCGCCGCTGGGACATCCAGGCCGGCAAGCAGGTGGCCGACCTCACGCGCGCGCGTGCCGGCGACGAGTGGCGCTACGAGGAGCGGGTCGCCGAACTGGAGGGCGACCTCGAGGAGTCGCGCGAGCTGCGCGGCAAGCTGGAGCAGCGGCTGCGGGCCAAGCGCGCCGAACTGGCCGGCCTGCGCAACGAGCACGCCTCCCTGCTGCGCCGCTACGCCACCGCGGAGACCGAGCGGGCGAGCGCCCTGGAGGGCCGCCGCCTGCTCGAGATAGAAGGCTCCGTCCCGTCGCTGGCGCTGCCCCCCGCGCGGGCCGCGCAGGACGACACGGCGGAGACGCGCGAGGGCGCCGTCGAGACGCGCGGGGCGGCCGAGGACGACGACGCCACGGAGGCCGTGGAAGCCACGGTGTCCGAGGCGTCCGAGGCGTCCGGGACCGCGAGCACGGAGGCCGGCTCCGTCGAGGAGGAGCCGCCGACCCCCGCGGTCTTCTCCCCGTCCGGGTCCAAGCTGTTCCTGCGGGCACAGGCGGCGCTGGACCGCTTCGGCACCGACGGACCGGAGCCGGTGAGGAGCACGGCGGCCGACGACGGACCCGCCGAGACCGAGCCCGTCCGGGCCGCCGCCCCCGCCGAGTCCGGCGGCGACGCGGAGGCCGCGCGGGAGGACGAGGCCGAGGGGAAGCCCGAGGCGGTCGACGAGCACGCGCGCGCGACCGCCGCCCACCTGACCGCCGAGGCGAACGGCACTCCGCAGGGGACGGAGGCCGCCCCGCAGGAGGCCGCCCCGGAGGAGCCCGCCGCGCGGACGAGGACCGGGGAGGCCCCGCACACCGGGGCGACCGGGGCGGCCGAGACCCCGGAAGCGCCCGTGAGGGCTCCCTCCGCCGACATCGGCGGACTCGCCCCGCGTCCCGCCGCCCCTGCGCAGCGCCCCTCCGGCCATTTCACGGTCCCGACCGCCGTCGCCGTCGTACCGGCCACGCAGCCGGTACGGCGTCCCACGGCCGAAGGCGGTTTCGACTTCTTCGGCACGCAGAAGGAGCCGGCGTCCGCCGCGCTGGAGGCCGTGCAGAACGAGGACCTCGCCGACGTCGTCGGCCAGGAGGCGCTCGCACTGCACAAGGCCGAGGCGGAGGCGGAGTTCAAGCCGGCCGACGAGCACGCGCGCGCCGTCGGCCAGGTCATCGACCTCACCGAGCACGACGAGACCGAGCACATCGACGTCCAGCGACTGCGCAGCGCCGCCTCCTGAACGCCCGGCAGTCCCGGGCCGCAGCCCGACGGCTGACGACCCGAACGCCCGACGATCCGAAGGCCAGGTCCGGCCCGACCTGTCACACCCCGGCCGGTCACACCCCGGCCGGTCGCGCTCCCGGCCCGTCGCGCTCCCGGCCCGTCGCGCTCCCGGCCCGTCGCGCCCACGCGGGCGCGGCGGGCCGCGGCGCGTCCGGCGGTCACGCCATCCACCGGTCGGACCGCGCGTCGCGGCGCCCGGTCCGGGACCGGTCCGCCTGGCCGTGCAGCAGCTCCGCCGCCTCCTGCGCATCCCGCAGCCGCGCCGTCACCGTCTTGTTCGCTCCCGTGTCCACATGGACGTCGGCGAGCCGCCACAGCCGCCTCCAGGGCCCCTGGGACAGGCGCACGCTCTGCACCTTGGCGTGCGGCACGAGCGCCACACTGCGGCGCAGCAGCCCGTGCCGGGCGACGAACACCGTGTCCGCGACCGTGATGCCGTAGCCCCGCCACCACAGCGGGACGCACCGGCCGGCCCGGCGCGGCGGCCGGGACAGGGCGGCCGCCGCCGGCACCCGCACGCCGGGCAGCACGCGTGCGATGACGGCCTCGGCCGCCGCGCGCGGGGCGACGGGCACCAGAACGGAGTTGGCCGAACCGGCCACGTCCAGTTCCACCCGCACCCAGTCGCGCCGCCGCCACAGCAGCGGTTCGACGACGCGTACCGTCTGCACGCGGCCGGGCGGCACCGTCTCGTGCGTGCGGTCGAGGAGGCCGTGGTCGATCCGCAGCCCGTCCGGCGACTCGCCGACCGTCCAGTCGTACTCGCCGGCGAACCGCCCGGCGCTGCGTGCGCCCGCCGCGCCCAGCAGCGGCACGCCGGTGGCGAGGACCGTCCACACGCTGTGGGTGGCCAGCCACAGGACCGGGGGCACGACGAGCGCGGCGGCGAACGCGCCCCAGGTGGCGCCGGTCAGCATCAGCGCGACCGCCAGTTCGCGCGGCGGCACCCGCAGCAGTTCGCGCGCGGGCGCCTCGCCCACCTCGTGCGCCGTCTCGGGCGCGAAGCCCGCCGCGCGCGCGAGCAGCTCCGCGCGCAGGGCGCGCGCCTCCGACTCGCCGAGGAAGGCCAGTTCGTCCTTCTTGTCGGCGCCGACGACGTCCAGCCGGAGCTTCGCGACGCCCGCGATCCGTGCGAGCAGCGGCTGGGTGACGTCGACCGCCTGGAGGCGCTCGAGCCGGATGTGCACGGTGCGCCGGAACAACAGGCCGGTGCGGATGCGCAGTTCGCTGTCCGTCACCGAGAAGTGCGTGAACCACCAGGACAGGAACCCGTAGAGCGAGGCCGCCGGCACGACCACCGCGAGCGCGATGACCAGGGTCGTCGTGGTCAGCCGGGTCAGCTGCTCCTGCGCCTGGTTCGGATCGTGCGCCGCCCACCCGGCGACCACGGCGACGGGCGCCCACGCCCGCCGGAACGGCGTCACCGGATGCAGCCGCCGCTCGACGACGACCCGCTCCGGCCGTATGCCTCCCTCGACGCCCGGTGCCGTCACAGCCCCGCCGATCGGGCCTCGCCCAGCGCGGTCAGCCGGTCCCGCAGCCGTTCGGCCTCGGCCGGGTCCAGCCCCGGGATCGTCGCGTCGGTCGCCGCGGCCGCCGTGTGCAACTGCACGCTGGCCAGCCCGAAGTGCCGCTCGACGGGACCGGAGGTCACCTCCACGAGCTGCATCCGCCCGTACGGCACGACCGTCTCCTCGCGCCAGAGCACGCCCCGGCTGATCAGCAGGTCGTCCGCCCGCTCGGCGTACCGCCAGGAGCGCCAGTTGCGGCCGAGTCCGGCCCAGCCCCAGACGGTCCCCGCCAGGGGCAGCAGCGCGAACGCGGCCCACGCCGGGCCGGCGAACAGGCCGAGCAGCACTCCGACGGCCACGGTGGCCGGCCCCAGCCACACCACCAGCAACAGCCTCCGCATGCGCAGCAGGCCCGGCGGCAGCCCGGTCCACCGCGGTTCGGCCTCCGTCGTCGTCCCGGCGTCCGCCGTGCTCCCCGTCTCCATGCGGCCAGCGTACGTAGGGGAGACTGGGTCCATGACTCCTACGACGGAGACCACGGTCGGGATCGGCGGTGCCGCGGAGAGCACCGACATGGTGCTCAACATCGGCCCCCAGCATCCCTCGACGCACGGCGTGCTGCGGCTCAGGCTGGTGCTGGACGGCGAACGCATCCAGCAGGCCGAGCCGGTGATCGGCTATATGCACCGCGGCGCGGAGAAACTGTTCGAGGCCCGCGACTACCGCCAGATCATCATGCTGGCCAACCGCCACGACTGGCTGTCGGCCTTCTCGAACGAGCTGGGTGTGGTCCTCGCCGTGGAGCGGATGCTCGGCATGGAGGTGCCCCCGCGCGCGGTGTGGACGCGGACCCTGCTCGCGGAGCTGAACCGGGTGCTCAACCACCTGATGTTCCTGGGGTCGTATCCGCTGGAGCTGGGCGGGATCACGCCGGTCTTCTACGCCTTCCGCGAGCGCGAGGTGCTCCAGAACGTCATGGAGGAGGTGTCCGGCGGGCGCATGCACTACATGTTCAACCGCGTCGGCGGCCTCAAGGAGGACCTTCCGGCCGGCTGGGCGTCCCGCGCGCGCGCTGCCGTCGCCGCCGTGCGTTCGCGCATGGACGTCTACGACGACCTCGTGCTCGGCAACGAGATCTTCCGGGGCCGCACGCGCGGGGTGGGCGTCCTGACCCCGGCGGCCGTGCACGCGTACGGCGTGAGCGGACCGATCGCGCGGGCGTCCGGCGTCGACTTCGACCTGCGCCGCGACGAGCCCTACCTCGCGTACGGCGACCTCCAGGACACCCTGAAGGCGGTGGGCCGGACCGAGGGCGACTGCCTCGCCCGCTTCGAGTGCCTCCTGGAGCAGACGCACAACGCGCTCGACCTCGCGGACGCCTGCCTGGACCGCCTCGGGGACCTGCCGCCCGGCCCGGTCAACCAGCGGCTCCCGAAGGTCCTCAAGGCGCCCGAGGGGCACACGTACGCGTGGACCGAGAACCCCCTCGGCATCAACGGCTACTACCTCGTCAGCAAGGGCGAGAAGACGCCGTACCGGCTGAAGCTGCGGTCGGCCTCCTACAACAACATCCAGGCGCTCACCGAACTGCTGCCGGGCACGCTGGTCGCGGACATGGTGGCGATCCTGGGGTCGCTGTTCTTCGTCGTCGGGGACATCGACAAGTAGGCCGCGCGGCTCACTCGGGGGCCGGACCGAGCGGGTGGGCGATGCCGACCGGCCGGAGGAGCCATCCGAAGTCCCCGAGCCCGCCCCGCGCGGTCAGTTCGGCCGCCTCCCCGGCGCCGGCGAGGGCCCGCACGTACGCGGCGGGATCCGTGGCGGCGAGCGTGAGCGCCGGGCGGTCGCCCGCCACCCCGAGGGCGCGCAGGGCGGCGCGTTGGCGGAGGAGGAGCGGGCGCCCGGGCGTGTGCGCCGGGGTGCACGCCTGCGCACATGCATCCAGTGCCACATGCGCCGTGATGTCGCACGTGCCGTCCGGGACAGGAGTCGTCTCGCGGCCCTCCCGGAAGCCGGTGAGGGTGCCGAACGGAGGGCGCGCCCGTGCCGTGTGCGCGTAGTCCACGGCCACCGCGAGCCCCCGTGCGACGCGGGAGACGGCGGCGGCCCAGGCGCGGTCCCGGGGCAGCCCGATCTCCGCCCGCAGCCCCTCCTCGCCCGGCAGCGGCCACCACCGCGCGAGCCACTCCGCGTCCGCCCCGGACACCGGACCGCCGAGCCGCTCGGTCCCGTCGTCGCGGACCAGGACCAGCCGGGGTACGCCCGCGGAGTCGACCTCGGCGACGTCCACCGGCACGTTGTCCAGCCACTCGTTGGCGAACAGCAGGCCGGTGACCTGCGGCGGGGGCTCGGGCAGCCAGGTGATCCGGGGGGCCAGGCCCACCGGACGGGCGGCGACCTCGACGCCGTACGCGCGCGTGCGGGCGGCCACGTCGGCGGGCAGGGCGTCGAGCACGCCCGTGACCAGTTCGCCGCGACCGGCGGCCATGTCGACGAAGTCGAGCGACGCGGGCCGGCCCAGAGCCTCGTCGACACGGCACAGCAGCCGGGCCACGGCCAGCGCGAAGAGCGGGGAGGCGTGCACGGACGTGCGGAAGTGCCCGGCCGGTCCCTCGGGGCGCAGATAGAAACCGTGCGGTCCGTACAGGGCGTCCTCGGCCGCCGCCCGCCAGCCGCGCCAGCCGCCGGCGCCCGTCACCGTTTCGCCCCCCGGATCGTTTCCACCACCGGATCAGACTAGGCGCACAGGTGATCACGGTCTCCACCTTGCGGAGTACGCGCGCCGGGCCCGGATCGGCCCTCCGGTTGACCCCTGCACGCATCTTGCTTCCCTACTCTGGGTTACGTGCAGCGCCTCTACGACTTCCTCCGCAGACACCCGACCCTGGTCGACGGCTTCTGGGCCCTCGTCCTGTTCGGGATCTCTGTGGTGGCCGGAACCGCTTCCGGCCGGAACCACCAGGGAACGGACTCCCTGGCGCTGCTCGTGCCGATCGCGCTGCTGCTGGGCCTGGTGGTGGCGCTCCGGCGGCGCATGCCGGAGCGGATGCTGCTGCTGGCCGGCGCGCTCGGCCTCGCCCAGCTCGTGCTGGACGTCGCCACGACGGCCGCCGACTTCGCCCTGCTGGTGATCGTCTACACGGTCGCCGCGACGGGTGCCCGCTGGGCGTCGCGGCTCGCGCTGGGCATGGGCCTGATCGCCGCGACCCTGGCACAGCTGCGCTGGCCGAACGAGCAGACGAGCATGGCGGGCAACATCGCCGTAGTCGTCTTCCAGACGGTCCCGTTCGTGCTGGCCTGGGTGCTGGGCGACTCCATGCGCACCCGCCGCGCGTACTTCGCCCAGCTCGAGGAGCGCGCGGCGCGACTGGAGAAGGAGCGCGAGGCGCAGGCGAAGGTCGCGGTCGCCGCCGAGCGCGCCCGGATAGCGCGCGAGCTGCACGACGTCGTCGCGCACAACGTGTCGGTGATGGTGGTGCAGGCCGACGGCGCCGCCTACGTCCTCGACGCGGCGCCCGACCAGGCCAAGAAGGCCCTGGAGACGATCTCGTCCACCGGCCGGCAGGCCCTCGCCGAGATGCGCCGCCTGCTGGGCGTCCTGCGCACCGGCGAGCACCAGGAGGGCGGCGAGTACGTCCCGCAGCCGGACGTCGAGCAGATCGAGGACCTCGTCCAGCAGTGCCGCGGTTCCGGCCTGCCCGTGGACTTCAAGGTCGAGGGCACCCCGCGGCCCCTGCCCAGCGGCGTCGAGCTGACGGCGTACCGGATCGTGCAGGAGGCGCTCACCAACACGCGCAAGCACGGAGGGCCGGACGCGGGCGCCAGCGTGCGCCTGGTCTACTTCGACGACGGTCTCGGCCTGCTGGTCGAGGACGACGGCAAGGGTGCCCCGCACGAGCTGTACGAGGAGGGCGGCGCCGACGGCCGGGGCCATGGCCTGATCGGGATGCGGGAGCGGGTCGGCATGGTCGGCGGCACTCTGGACGCCGGTCCGCGCCCCGGCGGAGGATTCCGCATCAGTGCGCTGCTCCCGCTCAAACCGGCGCACTGACACCGGCGCACTGACACCGGCGTACGCCTGGTGCCGACACCTGTCACAACCCACGGAAGAGGACTCGATGACGATCCGCGTGATGCTCGTCGACGACCAGATGCTGCTGCGCACCGGGTTCCGGATGGTGCTCGCCGCCCAGCCCGACATGGACGTCGTGGCGGAGGCGGGCGACGGCGTCGAAGCCCTCCAGGTGGTGCGTTCCACCCCTGTCGACGTGGTGCTGATGGACGTGCGCATGCCCAAGCTGGACGGCGTCGAGGCCACCCGGCGCATCTGCGCGGAGCCGGACCCGCCGAAGGTGCTGATCCTGACCACCTTCGACCTCGACGAGTACGCCTTCTCCGGACTGAAGGCGGGCGCCTCCGGATTCATGCTGAAGGACGTGCCGCCGGGCGAACTGCTCGCCGCGATCCGTTCCGTGCACAGCGGCGACGCGGTGGTCGCGCCCTCCACCACCCGCCGTCTCCTCGACCGGTTCGCGCCGATGCTGCCCAGCGCGGGCAAGGAGCCTCAGTACAAGGAGCTGGAGCGGCTCACCGAGCGGGAGCGCGAGGTCATGATCCTCGTCGCCCAGGGGCTGTCCAACGGGGAGATCGCGGCGCGGCTGGTGCTGTCCGAGGCGACCGTGAAGACCCACGTGGGGCGCATCCTGACGAAGCTCGGGCTGCGGGACCGGGTGCAGGTGGTGGTCCTGGCGTACGAGACGGGGCTGGTGCGGGCGGGGGGCCACGGCTGAGCGGACATGTCCGGCAGCGTTTCCCCGGCGGCGTGCGGATCACCGCCGAACGCGCCCCGCACGCGCCCGGCGGACACTAGGGTCGGCGCATGCTCCTGTGGATCAACGGTCCCTTCGGGGGCGGCAAGACACAGACCGCACACGAGATCCGGCGCCGGTTGCCGGGCAGCGTCGTCTGCGACCCCGAACTCGTCGGCTTCGGGCTGCGCCGCATGCTGCCGCCGGACCTGCGGGGCGACTTCCAGGACCTGGTGTCCTGGCGGCAGGGTGTCGTCGAGGTCCTCGACCTGGCGCTCCGCGAGCACGACGGCGTGGTGATCGCCCCCATGACGGTCACCGACCCGCGCCACTTCGCCGAGACCGTCGGCCGACTGCGCGAACTGGGTCACGACGTACACCACTTCACGCTCCTCGCCGAGCGGGAGACCGTGCTGAAGCGGCTGCGCGAGCGCGGACCGGTGCGCCTTCTGCGGTTCCTCGCCGGGAGGAACACGGCTGTGCGCGGAGACAGCTGGGCCGTTCGCCGGCTCGATCACTGCCTGGAGCGGCTGCGTGAGCCGGAGTTCGCCGAACACCTGTGGACGGACCACACGAGTGTGCCGAAGACGGCCGACCGCATCGCCGTCCTGGCCGGGCTGACCCTGCGGCCGAACACGGACGGGGCGCTGCGCACGCGGCTGCGCCAGGCGCGGGTGGGCCTGAAGCACATCCGGCTCGACTGAGGACCCGCTCCGGTGGAAGCCGCCCGGTCTCCCCTCCTGGGAACCCCGGTCTCCCCTCCTGGGAACAGGGCCCGACGGGCTACGGTGACGGCGTGAAACTGCTTCCGGGACGGAGCGCGCCCGCCCGCTGGACCGCGTGGTGGGCCGTCATGACGTCGGCCTTCTGGCTCCTGGGCCGCATCGGGGGCCAACGGCCGAACCTCCTGGGCTGTGCCGCGACCGCCGTCCTCGCGATCCTCGTGGGAGAACTCGGCGACGGTCTGCGACGCCGCCGGGCGAGGAGCCGCGCGGCGAGGACGTCGGCGGGCACCGGCGGCTCCGCGGGCTGACGCCGACGCCCTGCCGTCCCGAAGCGGCGGGGCGCCCGCCCTACCTGAGGACCCCCTCCAGGAAGTCGCTGCCCAGCCGGGCCACCCTCGTCACGTCGAGCTGGTGCAGCACGTACCGGCCGCGCCGACGGGTGGTGATCAGGCCCGCCTTCTTCAGGACGGCCAGGTGCCGCGATATCTCGGGCGCCGTCATGCCGTGCACCTGAGCCAGCTCGCTCGTGGTGTACGCGCTGCGGGCCAGATGGCGGCAGATCCGCATCCGGACGGGGTGGGACAGGGCCGTCATCCGCAGGGTGAGCTGCTCGACCGACGGCGGCGAGGCCGGCTCGGGGGAGCCGACGGGGTAGTGCAGCACGGGCTGCCAGCCGCTGCGGTGCAGCACGCTGAGGTGGGGCCGGCCGAGGCTGGTCGGCACCAGGAGCAGCCCGCCGTCCCCGGTGACCGTACGGCCCTTGACGAGTTTGTCGACCTCGATCCGGCCGGCCGCCTCGTCCAGGCTCAGGGCGGGGGACACCGCCGCCAGGGCCTCCGCCAGTCCGCGGTGCCGCAGCAGTTCCGTCTTGTGCCGGGCGTCCGTCGTCAGCTGGTGGCTCAGCCGCGACCAGGTCTCCGCGAAGAACGCCTCGTCGCAGTCCTCCAGGAAGCGCCGCAGCCACGCGCGCACGCTGGGCGGGTCGTCCAGCAGCCGCTGGGTGAACCGCACCTGCCGGGGACCGCGTGAGGCGGCCACCTCCAGGGCCCGCCGCCGCACGCGCTCGTCCGTGAGCACCAGTGGTTCGTAGGAGCCGTAGTCCATCACGCAGGTGAACTCCAGGGCCGCGTCCACGAACTGTTCGTCCGACAGCTTGTCGAGGAGGTCCAGTTCCTCGGCGAGCGTCCCGCGCGGCAGCGTGCTGCGCCCCGGGATGCCGGCGTACGGCAGGAAGAGGTCCGAGAACGTCGACCGCCACAGGAAGTCGGCCTCGCACATCCGGTCGGCGAGATGCGGGTCCAGGCGCGCGGTGACACTCGTGACCCAGCCCTGCAGCCCCGGATGGTGCCCCGGCTCGGACAGCGCGTGCAGCGCCATGCCGAGCTCGGCGAGCGGGGACGGCACGATCGCGACCCTCTCCGGCCGCAGCCCCGCGATGTCGATGCTCACGCTCATGCCCTCATGGTGCACCCCGCCACCGACAACGCCGTCGCCGGTCGACGGTGGCCGCCCACCGGCGCGACGCGGGGGCGGCGCATGGCCGGCCGGTCCTCGACGACATCGGCCGGTCCCCGACGACACCGGCCGGCGCCTATCCGTCCACCCGCCCCCGTGCCGCGCCGTCCTCCGCCCTCAACCGGGCCACGAAGTCGGCGACCGCCGTCCGTACGTCCCCGGCGCTCCACTCCAGGCCGGGGGCGCGCACGTCGACCTCCGTGACGGCCAGGCCCGGTACGGGCGCGTCCCAGGCGTGGGCGAAGAGCAGGGTCCCGGTCTCCTCGGCCGTACGGATCGCGGCCTCGGCGACGACACCGTCGCCGTAAGCGTCCACGGAGTCGTCCAGGTCGTACACCTCGCCGGCCGCGTCCAGGAGAGCGAGCCGCTGGCGGATCGTGCTCTGGAGACCCGAGTGCGCGAGCACCCGCCGCGCGCTGCGGGCCGCGCGCCTTCGCCGTTCCCGGCGCAGCCTGCGCCGCTCGTCCTCCGGCACCGGCTCCGAGTCCGGCACCGGCACCGGCTCCGAGCCGGGTTCCGGGCCGAACGGCTCCTGTCCGTAAGCCCGCGGGGGCTGATCCGCCGTATCACTCATGCCGTGGATCATTTCGCGCGCGTGGCCGCACGGGCACCCGGTTTCCGCGCCGGAGGGAAAGTGCGGTTACCCACAGCCTGTGGACGGCCGGGGCCCTCGGCAACCGATCGCGTTAACATGACGAGAAATCGTCCGGTACCCAGAGCGGACTGGAACGGGAAGGCCGCCGTCGCGTGAGTACAGTCCAACAGCCAGACCCCAGGGACCGCCCCGCGCGGCTCACCGTCGGCGTCGTCGGCGCCGGTCGGGTGGGCCCCGCCCTCGCCGCCTCCCTCCGGCTCGCCGGGCACCGCCCGGTCGCCGTCTCCGGCGTCTCCGACGCCTCCCGGCGGCGCGCCGCGACGATGCTGCCGGACGTCCCCCTCGTCAACCCCGCCGAGGTCCTGCGGCGCGCCGACCTCGTGCTGCTGACCGTCCCCGACGACGCCCTCCCCGAACTCGTCGAGGGCCTCGCCGAGACCGGCGCCGTCCGCCCGGGGCAACTGCTCGTGCACACCTCCGGCCGGTACGGCGCGCACGTCCTGGACCCCGCCCTGCGCGCGGGTGCGCTGCCACTGGCCCTGCACCCGGCGATGACCTTCACCGGTACCGCGGTGGACGTCCAGCGCCTGGCCGGCTGCTCCTTCGGCGTCACCGCACCCGACGAACTGCGGCTGGCCGCCGAGGCCCTCGTCATCGAGATGGGCGGCGAACCGGAGTGGATCGCAGAGGAGAACCGGCCGCTCTACCACGCGGCCCTCGCCCTCGGCGCCAACCACCTCGTCACCCTGGTCGCCCAGTCGCTGGAGCTGCTGCGCGCGGCCGGCGTCGAGGCTCCCGACCGGATGCTCGGCCCGCTGCTGGGCGCGGCCCTGGACAACGCGCTGCGCTCCGGCGACGCGGCGCTCACCGGCCCCGTCGCGCGCGGCGACGCGGGCACGGTCGCCGCCCACGTCGCGGAGCTGCGCAGGCACGCCCCGCAGAGCGTCGACGGCTATCTGGCGATGGCCCGCGCGACGGCCGACCGGGCCCTCGCCGGCGGCCTGCTCAAGCCGGAACTCGCCGAGGACCTCCTCGGGGTACTCGCCAAGGGGACCGACGGCGCCGAGGGAGATGCCCGATGACCACGACCCTGCTGCGCACCGCGGGTGAACTGCACGCACGCACGCGTGCGGGCCGTCGCGCCGTGGTGATGACGATGGGCGCCCTGCACGAGGGCCACGCCACTCTCGTCCGCACCGCGCGCGAGATCGCCGGACCGCGGGGCGAGGTCGTCGTCACGGTCTTCGTCAACCCGCTCCAGTTCGGCGCGGGCGAGGACCTCGACCGCTACCCGCGCACCCTGGACGCCGACCTCAAGATCGCCGAGGAGGCCGGTGCCGACGTCGTGTTCGCCCCGTCCGTCGACGAGGTCTATCCCGGCGGCGAGCCCCAGGTCCGCGTCAGCGCCGGCCCGATGGGGGAGCGCCTGGAGGGCGCCGCACGCCCCGGGCACTTCGACGGGATGCTCACCGTCGTCGCCAAGCTTCTGCACCTGACGCGCCCCGACGTGGCCCTGTACGGGCAGAAGGACGCCCAGCAGCTCGCCCTGATCCGGCGCATGGTGCGCGACCTCAACTTCGGCGTCGACATCGTCGCCGTGCCGACCGTGCGCGAGGACGACGGCCTGGCCCTGTCCAGTCGCAACCGCTACCTGTCACCGGCCGAGCGGCGCACCGCGCTCGCCCTGTCCCGGGCCCTGTTCGCGGGCCGTGACCGGCACGCCGCGCAGGAGGCGCTGCGGGCACGCGCGCGTGAGGTGCCCGCCACCCACACCCGTGCGGAGGCGCTCAGCGCCCTGGGCGAGTCCCGCGCGGCCGCCGACGCGCACGCCGTGGCCAAGGCCGCCCCCGGCTCCGTGGCCGCCGTCCGGGCCGCCGCCCGCACGGTCCTGGACGAGGCCGCGCGCATGGTCCCGCCGCTGCGACTGGACTACCTCGCCCTCGTCGACCCGTCCGACTTCGGCGACATCGAGGACGACTTCACCGGCGAGGCGGTCCTCGCGGTCGCCGCCCGGGTCGGCACGACCCGGCTGATCGACAACCTTCCCCTCACCTTCGGAGCCGCCTCGTGACCAGCACAGGCATACGACTGCACGCGCCCGCGCCCGGGTGGTCCATCTCCGCGGACGTCGTGGTCGTCGGTTCCGGGGTGGCCGGCCTCACCGCCGCCCTGCGCTGCGAGGCCGCGGGACTGACGACGGTCGTCGTCACCAAGGCCCGCCTGGACGACGGTTCCACCCGCTGGGCGCAGGGCGGCATAGCCGCCGCGCTCGGCGAGGGCGACACGCCCGAACAGCACCTCGAGGACACGCTGGTGGCGGGCGCCGGCCTGTGCGACGAGGACGCGGTACGCCTCCTGGTCACCGAGGGCCCCGACGCCGTACGGCGGCTCATCGAGACCGGTGCCCACTTCGACGAGTCCGAGGGGGGCGGCCTGGAGCTGACCCGCGAGGGGGGCCACCACCGCCGCCGTATCGCGCACGCGGGCGGTGACGCGACCGGCGCGGAGATCTCCCGCGCGCTCGTCGAGGCGGTCCGCGCGCGCGGGCTGCGCACGATCGAGAACGCGCTCGTCCTGGACCTCCTCACGGACGCCGACGGCCGCACCGCAGGCGTCTCCCTGCACGTCATGGGGGAGGGCCAGCACGACGGCGTGGGCGCCGTGCACGCGCCCGCGGTGATCCTCGCCACCGGCGGCATGGGGCAGGTCTTCTCCGCCACCACCAACCCGTCCGTGTCGACGGGCGACGGCGTCGCGCTCGCGTTGCGCGCGGGTGCGGAGGTCTCCGACCTGGAGTTCGTGCAGTTCCACCCGACCGTGCTGTTCCTCGGCCCGGACGCGGAGGGCCAGCAGCCGCTCGTCTCCGAGGCGGTGCGCGGCGAGGGTGCCCACCTGGTCGACGGCAACGGCGCGCGCTTCATGCTGGGGCAGCACGAGCTGGCCGAGCTGGCGCCCCGGGACATCGTCGCCAAGGGCATCATGCGCCGCATGCAGGAGCTGGGCGCCGAGCACATGTACCTCGACGCCCGCCACTTCGGCGCCGAGATGTGGGAACACCGCTTCCCGACCATCCTCGCCGCCTGCCGGGCGCACGGCATCGACCCGGTCACCGAGCCCGTCCCGGTCGCCCCCGCCGCCCACTACGCCTCCGGCGGCGTGCGCACCGACTCGCACGGCCGGACCACCGTGCCGGGCCTCTACGCCTGCGGTGAGGTCGCCTGCACCGGTGTGCACGGCGCGAACCGGCTCGCCTCCAACTCCCTCCTGGAGGGCCTCGTCTACGCCGAGCGCATCTGCGCCGACATCGCGGCGAGCCGGTCGGCGGACGGCCTCCCCGCGCGCGTGCCCGCACCCGTCGAGCATCCCGACAAGCCCGCGCACCCCCTCCTCGCCCCCGAGGCCCGGTTCGCGATCCAGCGGATCATGACCGAGGGCGCGGGCGTCCTGCGCTCCGCCGACTCCCTGGACAAGGCCGCCGAGCAGCTCCAGCGGCTGCACGCGGAGGCCCGCGACGCCCTCGACGAGAACGGCAAGACCGCCGAGCCCGGCGTCGACACCTGGGAGGCCACCAACCTCCTGTGCGTGGCGCGCGTCCTGGTCACCGCCGCCCGGCTGCGCGAGGAGACCCGCGGCTGCCACTGGCGCGAGGACCGCGCCGAGCGCGACGACACCGACTGGCGCCGCCACATCGTCGTACGGCTGAATCCGGACCGGACGCTCGCCGTACACACCACCGATACCGCAGACTTCCCCCCGACCCGGCACCAGCAGGAGCAGTGACAGAAGTGAGCACCCCCGAGGACCTTCCCCTCGTCCAGAGCGGCGGCTGCGGCGACGGCTGTGCCTGCGGCACGGACGCCGACCTCACCGGCGAGGAGTACCTGGAGTGCGGGCTGGATCCCGCGCTCGCCCAGCTCCTCGCCGACGCCGGGCTCGACCCGGTCGAGGTCGAGGACATCGCCAACGTCGCCATCCAGGAGGACCTGGCCCACGGCGTGGACGTGACGACGGTGGCGACCATCCCCGAGGACGCGGTGGCCACCGCCGACTTCAGCGCGCGCGAGGCGGGCGTGGTGGCGGGCCTCAGAGTCGCCGAGGCCGTCCTCTCGGTCGTCTGCACGGACGAGTTCGAGGTCGAGCGCCACGTCGAGGACGGCGACCGCGTGGAGGCCGGACAGAAGCTGCTGTCGGTCACCACGCGCACGCGTGACCTCCTCACCGCCGAGCGCAGCGCGCTGAACCTGATGTGCCGCCTCTCCGGCATCGCGACCGCCACGCGCGCGTGGGCGGACGCCCTGGAGGGCACCGGCGCCCGCGTGCGCGACACCCGGAAGACCACGCCGGGCCTGCGGTCGCTGGAGAAGTTCGCCGTGCGCTGCGGCGGTGGCGTCAACCACCGCATGTCGCTGTCCGACGCGGCGCTGGTCAAGGACAACCACGTGGTCGCCGCGGGCGGCGTCGCCCAGGCCTTCCAGGCCGTGCGGGAGGCCTTCCCGGACGTGCCGATCGAGGTCGAGGTCGACACCCTGCACCAGCTGCGCGAGGTCGTGGAGGCCGGCGCCGACCTGATCCTGCTGGACAACTTCACGCCCGAGGAGTGCGCGGAGGCCGTCGGCGTCGTCGGCGGGCGCGCGCTGCTGGAGGCGTCCGGCCGGCTCACCCTGGACAACGCCAAGGTCTACGCCGACACCGGTGTCGACTTCCTGGCCGTGGGCGCCCTGACCCATTCCTCGCCGATCCTGGACATCGGCCTGGACCTGCGAGCGGCGGAGTAGGAGCGGGATCCGGCCATGCTGCTGACGATCGACGTAGGGAACACGCACACCGTGCTCGGCCTGTTCGACGGGGAGGACATCGTCGAGCACTGGCGGATCTCGACGGACGCCCGCCGCACGGCCGACGAGCTGGCGGTCCTCCTCCAGGGCCTGATGGGCATGCACCCCCTCCTCGGGGTGGAGCTGGGTGACGGCATCGACGGCATCGCCATCTGCGCGACCGTCCCGTCCGTCCTGCACGAGCTGCGCGAGGTGACCCGCCGCTACTACGGCGACGTTCCCGCGGTGCTCGTCGAGCCCGGTGTGAAGACGGGCGTACCGATCCTCTTCGACAACCCCAAGGAGGTCGGCGCCGACCGCATCATCAACGCGGTCGCCGCCAACGAGCTGTTCGGCGGTCCGGCGATCGTCGTGGACTTCGGCACGGCGACCACGTTCGACGCGATCAGCGCGCGCGGGGAGTACGTCGGCGGCGTCATCGCGCCCGGCATCGAGATCTCCGTCGAGGCCCTGGGCGTCAAGGCCGCGCAACTGCGCAAGATCGAGGTCGCCCGGCCCCGCAGTGTGATCGGCAAGAACACGGTCGAGGCGATGCAGTCCGGCATCGTCTACGGCTTCGCCGGCCAGGTCGACGGTGTCGTGGGCCGGATGGCCAGGGAACTGTCGGACGACCCCGACGACGTGACGGTGATCGCCACGGGCGGGCTGGCGCCGATGGTGCTGGGCGAGTCCTCGGTGATCGACGAGCACGAGCCGTGGCTGACGCTGATCGGGCTGCGCCTGGTGTACGAACGGAACGTCTCGCGGATGTGAGCGGGTGGGCGGGCGCGTGGAGGGCGGGGCGACCCGGCGGAATCGTGCGCCCGACCCGGTGGAACAAGGCGCGCCACGCCCACTCCTTATGTCGAATTTGTCCGATTAGCGCGTATCGTCGCCGCATGCCCACGCCCTACGGATCCCGCGGCGGCATGGTGTTCGGTGCGCAGGAGCTGCGTGTGCTCCGCCGCGCCCTCGCCCTCGCCCTCCACCCCGGTCCCGCCTCGGCCGAGGACGTCCAGGACTGCCACCGTCTCGCCGCATCCCTCGACGAGGCCGTGTGCGAGGCCGCCCGGCTGCGGGCCTTCCTGGTGTCCGACCTCGCCCGGTACCGCGCCGCCCTCCCCGGCACCGCCGCCGGGTACCTCACGCTCCTGGAGGAGGTGCTCGGCGCCGGCCACCGGCCCGAGGCCGACGACCTCGCCGCCCTGCGCGCCCTGCGGGGGAACCCGACGGCGGCCGCCCTCCTGGAACGCTGCCAGGTCCTCGCGGAGCAGGACGTACGCGCCCGCCTCGCCCGCCGTACGGCCCGCCGGACGGTCACGGCCGCTCCCGTGGTGCCGGCGTCCCGTACGCGCCTCCTGGCCCTTCCCGGGGGCCGTTGCGCGACCACGGAGGAGGCCGTCGGCCCCGACCGCCTGGCGGTGGCCGCCGAGGAGCCGACGCCGCGGCCCGCGCGGAAACCCGCCGAGAAGCCGCCGGCCGCGCCCGCCCCCGGGCCCGTGAAGCCGCAGGAGCCGGGACCCTCCCGCCGGCCCGTCCCCACCCCGGGCGAGGTCTTCCCGCGTCGCAAGCCCGCCTCCCCGTCCTCCGTCTCCCCGTCCACCGGCCTCCGTGAACGGCTCGCCGTCGGCTGACCGGGCGCCGCCGACACGATCCGCGGTAGCGCGACCCCGCCCCGATGTCCCGTTCCTCCCTGGCTACCCTGGATCCATGGACTATGTCTCCGCGCTTCTTCCCCCCGTCGTCATGGCCGTCTTCTTCATCGGCTTGATCAGGGTGATCGTGAAGACCCAGGGCGGCACCAACAAGGCCAAGGAGGACGCGGCCGTCGACGCCGCCCTCGCGCGCGCGGAGAGCGCGCGCCGGCCCTCCGCGAACACCGAGGCCTGACCGCACGCAGGTCCTCGCACGTCCCACGCGCGCCCCTCGGGCGTACGGCCCCGCACCGGGTGCCGTGCGCCCTTTTTGTTCGTTCTTGTCGAAGAACGTGCACGTCCGGCACGCGATTGACGTGCTCTCCCACTATTGTTCTGAGTTGTGCCTCGCCCCTTGGGAGAACTCGAAGACGCGGTCATGACGCGGGTGTGGAAGTGGAACCGCCCGGTCACCGTTCGGGAAGTCCTGGAAGACCTCCAGAAGGAACGGTCCATCGCCTACACCACGGTGATGACCGTTTTGGACAATCTCCATCAGAAGGGCTGGGTGCGCCGTGAGGCGGAAGGCCGGGCCTATCGATATGAGGCGGTCTCCACGCGTGCTGCCTACGCCGCCGCCCTGATGAACGAGGCCTGGTCGCAGAGCGACAACCCCGCCGCCGCTCTCGTCGCCTTCTTCGGGATGATGAGCGACGAACAGCGGCACGCCCTGAGCGATGCGGTACGCATCGTCCAGGGACCCGAAACTTCCGAACGCCCGGAAGCCGGGAGTGCGCGGGAGAACCCCGGGTCCGCGACGGAGACCGACGGGCGATAGCGTCCGCTCATGTCAGCACAGAGCCCTGAAGTCAGCGCTAAAGCCATCACCGTCCGCCGGGCCCGGACCAGCGATGTCCCCGCAGTGCGTCGTCTCCTTGACGCGTACGTCCGCGGCGGCATCCTGCTCGACAAAGCGACGGTGACCCTTTACGAGGACATCCAGGAGTTCTGGGTCGCCGAACGCGACGACAACGCCGAGGTCGTCGGCTGCGGCGCGCTGCACGTGATGTGGGAAGACCTCGCGGAAGTCCGCACGCTCGCGGTGAAGCCCGGCCTGAAGGGCTCCGGCGTCGGTCACCAGTTGTTGGGGAAGTTGCTGCAGACCGCGCGCTGGCTCGGTGTTCGCCGGGTTTTCTGTCTGACCTTCGAAGTGGACTTCTTCGGCAGGCACGGCTTCGTGGAGATCGGTGAGACGCCCGTCGACACCGACGTCTACGCGGAGCTACTGCGTTCCTATGACGAGGGCGTCGCGGAGTTCCTCGGTCTCGAACGAGTGAAACCGAACACCTTGGGCAACAGCCGGATGCTTCTGCATCTGTGATCGCCGGGTCCCATTCCGGCGGAGTCGCCTTGCCCGGGTGCCCTATGTCCGAAACGCGCACGTTTCCGTGCGGGGGACGGGCGGCCGGTCTCTCCCGAGGGTTTGTGTTTTCTCGGCAAAAGCGGTTTGCTTTCCGATGTACTGCAGTACTGCATATATCAAGGGGCGGTGAAACGGCGGAACGCCGCAGACCCCCGGCCCTCACGTTATCGATGAAAGGAAATCCGGTGGCACAGAAGGTTCAGGTCCTTCTTGTCGACGACCTCGACGGCGGCGAGGCCGACGAGACCGTGACGTTCGCGCTGGACGGCAAGACGTACGAGATCGATCTCACGACTGCCAATGCGGACAAGCTGCGCAGCCTTCTCGACCCGTACGTGAAGGGCGGCCGGCGTACCGGAGGTCGTGCTTCGGGTGGACGCGGAAAGGCGCGCGCCGCTGCCGGTGGCAGCCAGGACACCGCTCAGATCCGCGCGTGGGCGAAGGAGAACGGCTACGAGGTCAACGACCGCGGCCGTGTTCCCGCGACCATTCGCGAGGCCTACGAGAAGGCCAACGGCTGAGCGCAGGCGCGCCGCAGCCGGACACGGTGACAGTGCGTCGCCAGCGTGTCCACCAAGCGCACCAGGTCGGGGGCGCCCCCAACGCCCCCCAAGGCCGACATCGTCGGCAGCGAGGCCTCGACATCGCACCCTCCGACGGGGGGCCGCATCCACACGGCGGCCCCCTGCAGCGCTGTTCCGAGGCGCGTCCGGCCCGGCGGCAGGGGCGCCTCGAAGGCCCCGCCCGCGCCGGTCGCCGTCAGATCCAGCGGCAGCGCGTCCCACTCCAGCCACCGCAGGATTCCCGGCAGTTCCTCCGCGCTCCCCGCCGCCACCAGCAGCCGCATCCGGTCGCCCCGCACGGCCACCGGAGAACCCGGCGCCAGATGCCGCAGCGCCGGATGCCCCGCCTCGGCCGGCACATCCAGGACGTCGAAACGCAGGCCCACCCGAAGCCGTACCGGCTCTCCGGGCACCGTCGCCCAGCCCAGTTCGTTCTCGTACCAGCCGCGGACGCTCTCGGCCGGACCGCCCGGATCGAGTGCCCTGCGGGGAAGGGGGACCGTGGATGCCGCAGCGACGGCCGGGGACACGGCTGCCGGGGAGAGCGCCGCGGAGGCGTCCGTGGCGGCGGTGGAAGGGATGATCCGGGGCGCGGGCGGGGGCGGGGGTACGGGACCAACCATGCCGAGTGCAACGGTCCCGAAGCCCTCCGGGTTACGCTGGGCGCTCAGTCGGGAGCGCAGAGTCGCGACACGGGGGGCGTGCGGGGGTGCCGGGAGGGCAAGGTTGTTCGCCCGTAGCGGAGGGAACGGGCGCCCACGGCATGGAGTGTCGGTCCCAGCGGGTAAGACATCCCTAGTGGGAGGGGGCGACACGCAGAAAACGGGAGTCTCACGTTCGCCATCGGCGTACTGGCGACTGGGGTAACTGTCTGGCCTGCGGGAACATCGTCTCGCACCATCGGGTTGGAGCAGATGTCGGCGTTCGGGGTCAGGAGGCCATCGACGGTGTCGGCAGTTGGAATGAGCGGTCCCCGCTTGCGGGACTAAGCTGCGGAAGGACAGGGAGGGGAAGTTCCCTTCACTGCCTGACCGCTCTGAGGAGCGATTAACGATGTTCGAGAGGTTCACCGACCGCGCGCGGCGGGTTGTCGTCCTGGCTCAGGAAGAAGCCCGGATGCTCAACCACAACTACATCGGCACCGAGCACATCCTCCTGGGCCTGATCCACGAGGGTGAGGGTGTCGCCGCCAAGGCCCTTGAGAGCCTCGGGATTTCGCTCGAGGCGGTCCGCCAGCAGGTGGAGGAGATCATCGGGCAGGGCCAGCAGGCTCCGTCCGGGCACATCCCCTTCACCCCCCGTGCCAAGAAGGTCCTGGAGCTGTCGCTCCGCGAGGCCCTTCAGCTGGGCCACAACTACATCGGCACGGAGCACATCCTGCTCGGCCTGATCCGTGAGGGCGAGGGCGTCGCCGCCCAGGTCCTGGTCAAGCTGGGTGCAGATCTGAACCGGGTGCGGCAGCAGGTGATCCAGCTGCTCTCCGGCTACCAGGGCAAGGAGACCGCCACCGCCGGCGGGCCTGCCGAGGGCACGCCCTCGACGTCCCTGGTCCTCGACCAGTTCGGCCGGAACCTCACCCAGGCCGCTCGTGAGTCCAAGCTCGATCCGGTCATCGGGCGCGAGAAGGAGATCGAGCGGGTCATGCAGGTGCTGTCCCGCCGTACCAAGAACAACCCGGTCCTGATCGGTGAGCCCGGCGTCGGCAAGACCGCCGTCGTCGAGGGCCTCGCCCAGGCCATCGTCAAGGGCGAGGTGCCCGAGACCCTCAAGGACAAGCACCTCTACACCCTGGACCTCGGCGCGCTGGTCGCCGGCTCCCGCTACCGCGGTGACTTCGAGGAGCGCCTGAAGAAGGTGCTCAAGGAGATCCGCACCCGCGGCGACATCATCCTGTTCATCGACGAGCTGCACACGCTGGTCGGTGCGGGTGCCGCCGAAGGCGCCATCGACGCCGCTTCGATTCTGAAGCCGATGCTGGCCCGCGGTGAGCTCCAGACCATCGGTGCGACCACGCTGGACGAGTACCGCAAGCACCTGGAGAAGGACGCGGCCCTCGAGCGCCGCTTCCAGCCCATCCAGGTCGCGGAGCCGTCGCTGCCGCACACCATCGAGATCCTCAAGGGCCTGCGCGACCGGTACGAGGCGCACCACCGTGTCTCGATCACCGACGAGGCGCTGGTCCAGGCCGCCACCCTGGCCGACCGGTACATCTCGGACCGCTTCCTGCCGGACAAGGCGATCGACCTGATCGACGAGGCCGGTTCCCGGATGCGTATCCGCCGGATGACCGCGCCGCCGGACCTGCGCGAGTTCGACGAGAAGATCGCCGGCGTCCGCCGCGACAAGGAGTCCGCGATCGACTCGCAGGACTTCGAGAAGGCCGCCTCCCTCCGCGACAAGGAGAAGCAGCTCCTGGCCGCCAAGGCCAAGCGCGAGAAGGAGTGGAAGGCCGGCGACATGGACGTCGTCGCCGAGGTCGACGGCGAGCTGATCGCCGAGGTCCTCGCGACCGCCACCGGCATCCCGGTCTTCAAGCTGACCGAGGAGGAGTCCTCGCGTCTGCTGCGCATGGAGGACGAGCTCCACAAGCGGGTCATCGGCCAGAAGGACGCCGTCAAGGCGCTCTCGAAGGCGATCCGCCGTACGCGCGCGGGCCTCAAGGACCCGAAGCGTCCGGGTGGCTCGTTCATCTTCGCCGGCCCGTCCGGTGTCGGTAAGACCGAGCTGTCCAAGGCGCTCGCCGAGTTCCTCTTCGGTGACGAGGACGCGCTGATCTCCCTCGACATGTCGGAGTTCAGCGAGAAGCACACGGTGTCGCGTCTCTTCGGTTCCCCGCCCGGATACGTGGGCTACGAAGAGGGCGGCCAGCTGACCGAGAAGGTCCGCCGCAAGCCGTTCTCCGTCGTCCTCTTCGACGAGGTGGAGAAGGCCCACCCGGACATCTTCAACTCGCTGCTCCAGATCCTGGAGGACGGTCGTCTGACCGACTCCCAGGGCCGGGTCGTGGACTTCAAGAACACGGTCATCATCATGACGACCAACCTCGGCACGCGGGACATCTCCAAGGGCTTCAACCTCGGCTTCGCCGCCGCGGGCGACACGAAGTCCAACTACGAGCGCATGAAGAACAAGGTCTCGGACGAGCTGAAGCAGCACTTCCGGCCCGAGTTCCTCAACCGCGTCGACGACGTGGTCGTCTTCCCGCAGCTGACCCAGGAGGACATCCTCCAGATCGTCGACCTGATGGTCGGCAAGGTCGACGAGCGCCTGAAGGACCGGGACATGGGCATCGAGCTCTCCCAGTCCGCCAAGGAGCTGCTGTCCAAGAAGGGGTACGACCCGGTGCTGGGTGCGCGTCCGCTGCGCCGCACCATCCAGCGCGAGATCGAGGACACGCTCTCGGAGAAGATCCTCTTCGGCGAGCTGCGTCCCGGTCACATCGTGGTCGTGGACACCGAGGGCGAGGGCGACGCCAAGACCTTCACCTTCCGGGGTGAGGAGAAGTCGGCCCTGCCGGACGTCCCGCCGATCGAGCAGGCGGCCGGCGGCACGGGTCCGAACCTGAGCAAGGACGCCTGACCCCGAGGGGTTGAGCGCAAGAGAGGGGCCGGGCCCCGCCCCCCCGCCCCCCGGGGGCCCCCGGGGGGCGGGCCGCGCAGCCACCGGCCCCGCATGGGCCGCGCGAGGGGAGGGGGGGGGGCGGGGCGGCCCCGCAGCGGGGCTGGCGGC
>NZ_JBIVKQ010000019.1:130871-163939 GCF_044750845.1 Streptomyces sp. NPDC088766
CGCTGGGCGGGGGGGGGGGGGGGGGCCCCGCCCCCCCCCCCCCCCCCGCCCCCCCGGGGGGGGGGGCCCCCCCCCCGGGGGGCCCCCCCGCCCCCCCCCCCGCCGGGGCCCCGCCCCTCTCGTTGCGTTCCTCAGGACAGCTGGCCGTCGTAGTCCGGCAGCTTGAAGGTCTTCTCGGCGTGGCCGCCCGACAGGTCGGTGGCGCTGTTGCCGATGTTCGCGATGATCGTGTAGCCCTTGGACTCGATGTCGACGCGCTGGGCGGTCTTGTAGGCGCCGACGTCCTTGAAGAGGTCGAACAGGCCGCGGACGTAGAGGCCGGAGACCTTGTAGCCGACGTGCTTCAGGTTGTAGTCGGTCACGCCCGAGATGATGCCGGGGCGCGCGGTGACGAAGAACAGGGAGACGCCGTGCTCCTGGGCGTACTTGGCGACGTCGAGGACCGGCTTGTTGGCCGGCTGCGGGTAGCTGAAGCCGAAGTCGGTCTCCAGAGCGGTGTTGTCGATGTCGAGGACGACAGCCTGCTTCTCGCCCGGCTCGACGGCGGCGATGCGCTGCTTCAGGTACGGCAGGGCCTGGTTCATCACCGCCAGGCAGTCCGCCTGCCAGGTGTCGTAGCCGACCTCGGCCTGCGCCGCGGCGGTGGTGGTGGCGACGGAGGTGGTGCCGGTGGCCGTCGCTGCCTGGGCGCCGGCCGGGACGGCCATCGCGGAGATGGCGGCTGTCGCCACGGCGGTCATGCCGATACGGCGCGTCCAGGTGCCTCTGGTCATGGTGTGGGGGTCCTCTCGCGTCCAAGCGCTGCGGGTGTCGTGGGCATGCTCATCGGTGGGGATGGCCTGAGGGGAACCAGCGGGTTACTGGACGGTAGAGGGACCTGAGAGGCCCGTCACACCCTCGTGCATGCTTCGTGACGGGGGTCACAAGTGCCCCTGCGGGTGGGGGAGTAGCCGCCGTCACATTCCGAAGTGCCGTACGGCTGGCGGCCGGTGATGTGCCGCACAGGAGCTACGTCACGTACTACGCGGAATAGTGCTGACCTCTATTGGGGCGAAAGGGGCATATCACCCGGCGGCGGGTTCACTCGGCAGGCCTGCCGCGTGGAACAGGGGCCTATGTCGGGTGAAGGGTGGACTGTCAAGAAGTGTTCCGTTTTGGCGGTAAGTACTAGTTTCCGTCGTAGATCACGCGTTTGGGGCATTCCGGGGCCGCGGGTTACCAAGGGATGGCCATCCGGCGGACGTCCGTACGTCGGGTGGTTCTCTCTGTCCCCGGCACCATGAGGTTTCGATGTTCCAGCGCGTCATGTTCCGTTCTTCCCGTACGCCCCAGCTCCGCACCCGCGTGGCCGTCGGCGCCGCCGCTCTCGGCGCCACGGTCGTGCTGGGCAGCGGAGTGGCGTCCGCGGTCACGCCCCAGGCCAAGACGGCGGCGCCCGCGGCCGCGGCCGCGGTGTCGGCGGCCAAGAAGTCCTCGGCGGCCACCTGGGTCGACCCGGTGAAGAAGTACAAGCTGTCCGCCAGCTTCGCCCAGGCCGGCGGCATGTGGGCCTCCAAGCACAGCGGCCAGGACTTCGCCGTGGCGAGCGGCACCAAGGTCTTCGCCGCCCACGGCGGCAAGGTCGTCAAGGCCGGCGGCAACGGCGCCGGTGACGGTCCCGCCTACGGCAACGCCATCGTCATCAAGCACGCCAACGGCGTGTACTCCCAGTACGCCCACCTCTCGAAGATCAACGTGAAGGTCGGCCAGATCGTCAAGACCGGCCAGCGCATAGCCCTGTCGGGCAACACCGGCAACTCCAGCGGCCCGCACCTGCACTTCGAGATCCGGACCACCGCCAACTACGGTTCGGCGGTCGACCCGGTGAAGTTCCTGCGCGGCAAGGGCGTGACCCTCTGACGACGGTGATCGACGGCCCTCGTCAGGACGGCTGCGAGCCCTGATGGGCCTGGGTGATCAGATCGACGGCGACCTCGAGGACGGCTTCGCGCTTCTCCTCGGGGTCGCCTTCGAGGTCCTGCAGGAAGAACATCCCGGCGTGCAGGGTGAAGATGGCGCTGACGCAGCGGACCTGGTCGGCGAGCGGGGCGTCCCGGTCGATGACGATGTCGCGCAGCCCGCGCATCCGGTCCTTGAAGGACTCGCCGATCTGGAGTTCGCGGACCGTCGCCTGGTTCTCCTGCATGAAGCGGAAGAACGGGGTCGCCTCGCTGAGCGCCTGGCTGTAGCGCCGTAGGAGTTCCTGCTTGGTCTCCAGGGTGTGCGGCCGGCTGCGGCCCCACTCGACCAGGTCCTCGATCGGCTTCGTCAGATCCGTGAAGATGCTGACGATGATCTCTTCCTTGGTCTTGAAGTGGTAGTACAGGGCCGCCTTGGTGACCTGGAGATGCTCCGCGATCTCGCGGAGCGAGGTCTTCTCGTAGCCCTGCTCGGCGAAGAGTTCCAGCGCCACGTCCTGGATGCGCTGGCGCGTGTTGCCGCGGCGTCGCTGCTTGGTGCCGTCCATGGTGACGTCCATCCTCGTACTCCTCGCGTCGCCGCGAAACCGGCAGCCGGAAGGTAAGAGGCGCTTACCTTCCACTCAGGTTGAAACTTACTTGACGCCCGGCTAGTTGCGGGTCTACTTTCCCAGTGTAGTGAACTAGCCGGGCGGCAAGTAAGTGGCTGCCCTGGGGGAGTGGGATGACGATGGCGGACACCCGAACCGTTGAGCCGGACGCCGGCGCGCAGGAGAAGAAACAGCAGAGCGTGCGGGTCGTGATCCTCGCACTGATGATCACCATGATGCTCGCGATGCTCGACAACATGATCGTCGGCACCGCGATGCCCACGATCGTCGGCGACCTCGGCGGCCTCGAACACCTGTCATGGGTGGTGACCTCGTACACCCTCGCCACCGCCGCCTCCACCCCGATCTGGGGCAAGCTCGGCGACATGTACGGCCGCAAGGGCGCCTTCCTCAGCTCCATCGTCATCTTCCTGGCCGGGTCGGCACTGAGCGGCATGGCCCAGGACATGGGCCAGCTGATCGGCTTCCGCGCGGTGCAGGGGCTGGGCGCCGGCGGTCTGATGGTCGGCGTCATGGCGATCATCGGCGACCTCGTACCGCCGCGGGAGCGCGGCAAGTACCAGGGCATGATGGCCGCCGTGATGGCGATAGCGATGATCGGCGGACCGCTGGTCGGCGGCACCATCACCGACCACTGGGGCTGGCGCTGGGCCTTCTACATCAACCTGCCGCTCGGCGTGGTGGCCCTCGGCCTGATCACCGCCGTCCTGCACCTGCCGAAGAAGCGGTCCCAGGCCCGCATCGACTATCTGGGCGCCGGGCTGCTCACCGTCGGCATCACCTCCATCGTGCTCGTCACCACCTGGGGCGGCACCGAGTACGCCTGGTCCTCCGCGCGGATCATGGAGCTGATCGGCATCGGTGTCGCGGCGCTCGTCGGGTTCGTGTTCTGGCAGACCAGGGCCGTGGAGCCGATCCTGCCGCTGCACATCTTCCGCAGCCGCAACTTCACGCTGATGTCGGTGATCGGCTTCATCACCGGCTTCGTGATGTTCGGTGCCACCCTCTTCCTGCCGCTCTACCAGCAGGCGGTGCAGGGCGCCTCGGCGACCAACTCCGGCCTGCTGCTCCTGCCGATGCTCGGCGCGATGCTCGTGACCTCGATGGTCGCCGGCCGGATCACCACCAGCAGCGGCCGCTACAAGGTCTTCCCGGTCCTCGGCGGCGCGCTGATGATCGTCGGCCTGTACCTGCTCTCGACGATGGACACCGGCACCTCCCGGTTCACCTCCGGTGTGTTCATGGCCGTCGTGGGCCTCGGCATGGGCTGCCTGATGCAGATCACCATGCTGGTCGCGCAGAACAGCGTCGAGATGAAGGACATGGGTGTCGCGTCCTCCTCGGCCACCCTCTTCCGTACGCTCGGCTCCTCCTTCGGCGTCGCGATCATGGGCGCGCTGTTCAACAGCCGGGTCCAGGACGCCATGTCCGAGCGGGCCGGCGCACTGGGCTCCAAGATCACCGAGCAGTCCGCGCAACTGGACGCCGCCGGCCTCGCGAAGCTCCCGGCCCCGGTGCGGGAGGCCTACCAGTACGCGGTCTCCGACGGCACCCACGCGGCGTTCGTCCTCGGAGCCGTCGTGGCCGTGGTCGCGCTGGTGGCGGCCGTGTTCGTCAAGGAGGTCCCCCTCCGTGGAGCCGGACCGAAGACGGAGGGCGCCACGGACGAGACCACCGCCCCCGAGATGCCGGTGGTCGAGCCCGTCTGACCCGCCCGGAGGGACTGCCGCCGCCTGTCTGAGAGCGGTGGCGGTCCCGCGTCGCCGTAGAAGCTCTGTGAGAGGCCCCCGGCCGGTGTCCGCCCGGGGGCCTGCCGCGTGGGGCGATCGATGCGTCCGACCGGCACGCCGCACCACGAGGGCACCTGCTCCTACCAGCCCGCGCCTGCCCTCACGGCAGCATCGGATAGCTTCCCGTGTTCGTCGGGGCGTGTTCCGGCAGCCACAGGACGGCCACCGCGCCCTCGGACGGTATGTGCGCCGGTGCCCCCGCCGGCCGTACGTTGCGGAAGGTCAGCCGGGCGCCCAGGACGCGCGCTTGTCCTGCCGCGATGGTGAGGCCCAGGCCGTGGCCGCGGCCTGCCCGGTCGCTGCTCCCGGTGCGGAAGCGGCTCGGGCCCTCCGCGAGCAGGTCCTGGGGAAACCCGGGACCGTGGTCGCGGACCCGGATGACCCGGCCCTCGACGGTGACCTGGACCGGCGGCTTGCCGTGCCGGCCGGCGTTGGTGAGCAGGTTGAACAACACGCGCTCCAGGCGCCGGGGGTCGGTGGTGACCATGGACTCGTGCACCACCCGCACCTCGGCCTGCGGGTCCTTGGCCGCCACCCGCCGGGTGACGAATTCGCCCAGCAGGATGTCCTGCAACTCGGCGCGCTCGGAGGCGCCGTCGAGGCGGGCCACCTCCAGGACGTCCTCGACGAGTGTGCGCATGGCCTTCGCCCGGTCCAAGACCAGTTCGGTGGGCCGGCCCGGAGGCAGCAGCTCGGCGGCCGTCAGCAGCCCGGTCACCGGTGTGCGCAGCTCGTGCGCGATGTCGGCGGTGACCCGGCGCTCGGCCTCCAGCCGCTGCTGGAGGGCGTCCGCCATGGCGTCCACGGCGGACGCCAGGTCGTCGGTCTCGTCGCGCACGACCCCGCCGATGGCGTCCCGCACCCGCACCTCCGTCTCGCCCTTGGCGACCTGGTTCGCCGCGGCTGCCGCCTTGCGCAGCCTGCGCGACAGCTGTCCGCCGATCAGCACCCCGAGCGCGCTGCCGCCGAGGACGACCGCGATGGAGCCGATCACCAGGGCCTGGTCGAGGTCGTACAGGATGTCCGTGCTGCGGTCGGTGAAGCCGGTGTGCAGGGAGAGCACATGGCCGTCCTTCAGGGGCACGGCCGCCCAGATGTCGGGCGCCCCGCCGCCGTGGTCGGAGACGAACGTGGCCCGGCGCCCCTCCTCGACCTTGAACCTCAGCTCCGACGGCAGGTCCTGGTCGTCGATCTTGATGTTGGGGAAATTCGGGCGCCCGGACAGCTCGTAGTTGCGCTGGGCGATCTGGACGCGCTCGTCGGCGAGGTCGCGTGCGTTGTCCAGCATGGAGACCCGGGCGGCGTTGTGGACGACGAGGCTGAGCACGATCGCCACCAGCGCCCCGACCAGCGCGATGGCCGCGCTCAGCTTCCACCGCAGGCCGGTGTGGATGCCCGTGCGCTCGGCGCGGGCCGGAACCAGGTGCCGCAACATCCCCCGCATACCCCTGTCCGCTCAGGCCTTCAGTTTGTAGCCGAAGCCGCGGACCGTCTCGATCCGGTCCTGGCCGATCTTCGTCCGCAGCCGCTGCACGTGGACGTCGACGACGCGGGTGTCTCCGCCCCAGCCGTAGTCCCACACCCGCTCCAGCAACTTGTCCCGCGAGAGGACCGTGCCCGGGGCGGAGGAGAACTCCAGCAGGAGGCGCATCTCGGTCGGGGTGAGCGCGACCGGCTGCCCGGCCCGGCGGACCTCCATGCCCTCGGTGTCGATCTCCAGGGCCCCGAAGGTCAGCACGCCCCCGGTGGCGGAGGAATCCGCCTCGCCCCGGTCGGGCCCGCCCGCGTGCCCGAACCGGCGCAGCACCGCGCGGATGCGGGCGACCAGGACGGCGCCGTCGAACGGCTTGGTCACATAGTCGTCGGCGCCCGCCTCGAGGCCGAGCACGACGTCGATGGAATCGGCGCGCGCGGAGAGCATGATCACCGGCACGGTGGACTCGTCCCGGATACGCCGGCACAGGCTCACACCGTCCAGTCCGGGCACCATCACGTCCAGCAGGGCGATGTCGGGGCGGTCCGCCCGGAACGCCTCCAGGCCGGACAGGCCGTCGGGCATCGCGGTGACCACGAAGCCGTCCCGCTCCAGGGCCAGCTGGGTGGCCTCGCGGATGACGTCGTCGTCCTCGACGAACAGGACGTGGGTCTGGTCTGCCATCCCGGTGCTCTCAGTCCTCGGTGTGTCGTGGGTGTGCGGTGGTGGGCGCCCGCAGGTCCGTTCTGTCTGTCGGTCCGCTGTCAGGTCGGCCGTCCCTAGGAGGGACGCCCGGAGCGCCTGGTGCGTTCACTGGTTCATCGGTCCGGGAGGCCCGAACGGTTCACGCCGCAGAGGATTTTTTTTCCGCGGAGGCACGGCGGTACGGGCGTTCGACGTCGGTGTGCGGAGCCCGTCAGCCGCTCTCCGGCACCGGCGTCGCACCGTCCCCGCCGACGACGCTGCTGTAGTCGTTGTGCCAGCTGTACTCCTTGACGAAGCGGCCCGAGGCCGTCCAGCGGTACGTGATCACGTTCTCGCCGGAGGGGCTGGAGACGGGGTCGCCCTTCTCGTACACCTGCTTGGTCACCACCAGGTCGCCGCGGTCTATCTCGGCGTAGACCGGGGGCTCCTCGGTCTTGAACACGTTCTCGTACCGGCCGCTCGTCCGGCGGTACACGTACGACCCGACGCCGACCGCGTCACCGCACGTCAGCACGTTGACGACGACATCGCTCTCGGCGCCGCCGGTGAGATCGCCGAAGGAGACGTCGACCGGGTACTCGTCGCCGACGCACGGTTTCAGCTCACGCTTGACCTCCTCCGACACCTCGGGGTCGTCCATGACGAGCCGGACGGCGTCGGTGCGGTCGGGGGCTTCGGTGGGGGCACTCGACGGGGTGGCGGTGGCGCCGGCGACCGCTTCGGCGTGCGCCGGGCCCTCGTCACGGGCGCCGGTGCCGCCGGTGGCGCACGAGGACAGGAAAAGGCCGACGGCGGCGAGCACGGCCAGCGCCGTGGTCACCGCCTGGAAGGTGCCTCGGGCCGGTGAGGACCCGGCCTCGGTCAGGCCGCCGTGCAACGCTCCCGCTCCTCACGCTCCAGCGCGCGTGCGTCCAGATCGCGGGCTTCCAGCTCCTCGCGGAGCCGGGCGAGCGCCCGGTGCAGCGTGCTCTTGACCGTACCGGCCGACATGCCGAGGGCGGCGGCCGTCTCCTCCGTGGACATCTGCTCCCAGTGTCGCAGTACGACGACACTGCGCTGCTTCGGAGCGAGCACCTTCATGGCGTCCATCAGCAGGGCACGGTCCGCGTGCTGCTCGGTGGAGTCCTCCACGCTGGCGTCCGGCAACTGCTCGGTGGGCACTTCCTCCAGCTTGCGGGCGCGCCACCACTCGGTCCGCGTGTTGATCATGACCCGGCGCAGGTAGGCGTCCGCCAGCCGTTTGTCCGCGATGCCGTCCCAACGGCCGTACGTACGTGCCAGCGCGGTCTGGAGCAGGTCCTGGGCGTCCACCGGGTCCGGGACCAGGCGACGGGCACTGCGCAGCAGCGCGTCCTGCCGGGTGCGGACGTACTCCTCGAACTCGAGCACCTCTCCCTGCGCCATGATCAACCGCCTCCGTATCCCCGTCCCGGCTGGCTGTGGTCCGCCGGTTTCCCGCTCGTGGTCTGTGGCCCTCGTGTCGCTGCCGGGCACACGAAGGAAGCTACGGAGCTGTTGTCACGGCACTGTCCGAGGCAGCCTGCGGCTAGCAGTCGGCTGTCCGTCGGTTGTGTAACGAAGCCGGGTCAGGGGTAAGGAGGAAAGCCGAATGCGGCCGGTTCGAGATGATTCGCCCGCCGGTCGACCGTGACAGAAGCCCGCCCAGGGGCCTCGGGCCGCCGGGCGTCTGTGAACTGACTGGGCGTCAGGTGAGCGGCAGCCGGTACAGGCCGTCCGGCAGAGGTTCCACCAGGCCGTCCGCGACGAGGCCGTCCAGCGCACGCGCGCGTTGCACCGGCTCGTGCCACACCCGGTCGAGCTCCGCCTGCGGCACGGGCGTGTGGGCTTCCCTCAGTACGGCGAGCAGCTTGCCGCGCACCTGCCGGTCCGTACCGGCGTACGTCTGACCGCGGCGTGCCGGACCGTCGTGCTCCGGCTTGCCCGCCAGCCGCCAGGCGCACTGGGCGGCGATCGGGCAGCGGTGGCAGCTCTCGTTCCGCGCCGTGCACACGAGGGCGCCCAGCTCCATGGACGCGGCCGCCCAGCGCGCGGCGGTCCTCTCGTCCTCGGGCAGCAGGGCGCGCGCCAGTCTGCGTTCGGCGGCCGTGGTGGCGTTCGGCGGGTACTGCACCCCCGTGACCGCGCGCGCGAACACCCGGCGGACATTGGTGTCCAGGACGGCGTGCCGCTGTCCGTACGCGAAGGAGGCGACGGCGGCGGCCGTGTACTCGCCGATGCCGGGCAGCGCCAGCAGTTGCGCGTGGTCCGCCGGTACGTCGCCGTCGTGCCGTTCCGTTATGGCCACCGCGGCGCCGTGCAGCCGCAGGGCGCGGCGCGGGTAGCCGAGCCGGCCCCAGGCGCGGACGGCCTCGCCGGGGGACTCGGCGGCCAGGTCTGCGGGGCGAGGCCAGCGGGCGAGCCACTGCTCGTAGACCGGCAGCACACGGCTGACCGGCGTCTGCTGGAGCATGAACTCGCTGACCATCACTCCCCAGGCGCCGGCCTCGGGGCGCCGCCAGGGCAGGTCGCGGGCGTGGTCGTCGAACCAGTCGATGACGGGGGAGTGCAGGCGCGCGCCGGAGGCCGGCGCGGCCGCCGTCGGGTCGGTCTTGGCCGGGCGCGGCCGCTCTCCGGGGGGCGGTTCGCAGACGGTGTCGGCGGGGCTGCTGTGCGGGGGCTTCGTGGGCGCAGTCATGGCCCTTCCGATCCTGCCATGCGCGCAGGGGCACGCGCGCGTACCGCCACCAGTGGGCGGGGCGCGCGAGGCGTCCGCGCGCGTGCGGCACCGGGCGGGGCGCGCGAGGCGTCCGCGCGCGTGCGGCACGGGCGCGGCCGCAGCCGCGAGGGGCGCGGGAGCGCAGGCGCGCGCCGTCACGCTCCGTGCGCGTCGCACGGCTCCGGTGTCACGTCCCGCCACCGGGACGGGTCCGCGAGGACTCAAGTCGGCGGCGGAGCAGCCCTGTCCGGAATGATGATCCGGAAAAGTTGTGGCCCGGGCGGCGGGTGGCGCCGGACAACGCAAGGATCTCTCGTACAGTTTGCGCCGTGGGATCTCTGCGCAATCCGGTCGGGCCGCTTCCCTCCTCCATCTACTGGCGACGGAGGGGCGTACTGCTGTCCGTGCTCGCCCTGTTGGCGTTGCTGGTCACCTGGGTGGTCAGCTCGGGCGGAGGTGGCGGCAAGAACGGGGCGGACGGCTCCAACGGCAAGAATCCCGCGTCCTCCATCACGCCGGGCCCGTCCGGGTCCGGGCCCGCGATCAGTCAGAACCCCGGCGGACGCGACGAGTCGGGCGACGAGGACTCCGGCGGTTCGGGTTCCGGTTCTGGTTCCGGTTCCGGTTCGGGCTCGGGCGACGGTGCCGGGTCCGGCGGTGCGGACACGGGCGGCGCCGGCTCGGCGGGATCCGCCGGTTCGGACGACGGCGCCAACGGCAGCGGGTCGGGCACGACTCTGCCGGCCGGTACGACACTGCCCAACTGCACCGCCAGCGTGGTCACGTTGAGCCTGCGCAGCGTCCGCAACACCTACTCGCCGGACCAGACGCCCACGTTCCGGCTGACGGCGAAGAACTCCTCCGGAAGCGACTGCAAGGTCGATCTCGGTCCGAAGAAGGCGGTGCTGGCGATCACTCGGGCCGGCGGTGCCGACGACTACTGGTCGTCCGCCGACTGCCCGAAGGGGGCCACGAGCCTTCTGTACCGGGTGCCGGCCGGGGGCAGCTTCACGTACACCGTGACCTGGGACCGCAAGCCGAGTGCGCCGGAGTGCGCGACGCCTCCGGCGGGGGTGGCCGGGGCCGGGACGTACCTGGTGGAGGCGAAGGCGCCCGGCTTCACGAAGGCGCAGACCTCCTTCGTGCTGGAGCAGGACTGAGGCAGGGCCGCCCGGCCGTCGCTCCTCACTCGGGGCGCGGTCGGGCCCGCGCACGCGACACCGACACCGGCACCGAGAGCTCACAGGCATCGCCGGTCTCAGAGCTGCCGTAGGTCCCAGAGGCACCGTCGGCCTCAGGAGCCACCGGTCTCAGACGTACCTCTCCAGGATCGACGACTCCGCCAGGCGGGACAGGCCTTCGCGCACGCTGCGCGCCCGTGCCTCGCCCACGCCGTCGACCGTCTGAAGGTCGTCGACGCTCGCCGCCAGGAGCTTCTGGAGACCGCCGAAGTGCTCCACCAGGCGGTCGATGATCGCGCCGGGGAGGCGGGGAACCTTGGCCAGCAGGCGGAACCCGCGCGGGGAGACCGCCGAGTCGAGGGCCTCGGGGGAGCCGGTGTAGCCCAACGCGCGCGCCACCGTGGACATCTCGAGAAGCTCCGCGTGGCTGAGCGCGTCCAGCTCGTGCAGTGCCTCGTCGACCGTGCGGGAGCGTTTGGCGGTGGGCTCCGGAACGTAGTCCCGGACCACCAGTTCACGCTCCGGCTCCACGCCCGCGATCAACTCGTCGAGCTGGAGCGCGAGAAGACGGCCGTCGGTGCCCAGTTCGACCACGTATTCGGCGATTTCGGTCGCGATGCGGCGCACCATCTCCAGGCGCTGCGCCACCGCCGAGACGTCCCGGACCGTCACCAGGTCCTCGATCTCCAGCGCTGACAACGTTCCCGCGACCTCGTCCAGGCGGAGCTTGTAGCGCTCCAGGGTCGCGAGCGCCTGGTTCGCGCGGGACAGGATCGCCGCGGAGTCCTCCAGGACGCGGCGCTGGCCGCCGACGTAGAGCGCGATCAGGCGCATGGACTGGGAGACCGAGACGATGGGGAAGCCGACCTGCTTGCTGACGCGGTCCGCCGTGCGGTGACGGGTGCCGGTCTCCTCCGTGGGGATGGTGGGGTCCGGCACGAGCTGTACGCCGGCCCGCAGGATCTTGGACAGGTCGGAGGAGACCACGATGCCGCCGTCGAGCTTGCACAGCTCGCGCAGGCGTGTGGCCGTGAACTCGACATCCAGGACGAATCCGCCCGTGCACATCGTCTCGACCGTCTTGTCGGAGCCGAGCACGATGAGTCCGCCGGTGTTGCCGCGGAGCACTCTTTCCAGGCCGTCGCGCAGGGCCGTGCCGGGAGCCACCGCGCTCAGCGCGGCACGCATCAGGCCGTCGGCACCGGAACTCCCACCGGACTTTCCGGGAGCTGCCGCCCGGTCGTTGGCTGCCACTGCACTCCTCCGGTCACAGGTTCTGGGGTGCTCCCGTTTCGCGCACTCGGTTCGTACGGACGGGCGAGACCTGGGCAAAGTCTACCGGCGCTCCTCCGCCTCCCGCGGGGCCTCTCGCTGACGGGAGCGCGGCAGCACCCGCAGGGCGTCCCCCATGTTCGCGACTTCCAGGACCTTCATGCCCGCGGGGATCTTGCCGGGATCGCCCGGTACGAGCGCGTGGGTGAAGCCCAGGCGGTGCGCCTCGGCGAGCCTGCGCTGCACGCCCGTGACCCGTCTGACCTCGCCCGCGAGGCCCACCTCACCGATCGCGACGAGGTTCTTGGGCAGGGGGGTGTCGCTCGCCGCGGAGGCCAGCGCGAGGGCGATCGCCAGGTCCGCCGCGGGCTCGGAGAGCTTCACACCGCCGACCGTCGCGGAGTAGATGTCCCGCTTGCCGAGCGCGCTGATCCTGCCCCGCTGTTCCAGGACCGCGAGCATCATCGAGACGCGGGAGGTCTCCAGGCCGGAGGTGGTGCGGCGGGGCGAGGGGATCTGCGAATCGACGGTGAGCGCCTGCACCTCGGCGACCAGGGGGCGGCGGCCCTCCAGGGTGACCGTCAGGCAGGTGCCGGGGACCGGTTCGTCACGACGGGTCAGGAAAAGTCCACTGGGGTCGGCAAGGCCCGTGATGCCCTCGTCGTGCAGTTCGAAGCAGCCGACCTCGTCGGTGGCGCCGTAGCGGTTCTTGACGCCCCGCACCAGACGCAGGCGCGCGTGCCGGTCGCCCTCGAAGGACAGGACGACGTCCACGAGGTGTTCGAGGAGGCGCGGGCCGGCGATCGCGCCGTCCTTGGTGACATGGCCCACCAGCAGCGTGGACATGCCGCGCTCCTTCGAGGCGCGGATCAGTGCGCCCGCGACCTCGCGGACCTGGGCCATGCCGCCGGGGGCGCCGTCGATCTCCGGGGAGGCCACCGTCTGCACCGAGTCGACGATCAGCAGGGACGGCTTCACGGCGTCCAAGTGGCCCAGGACGGCGGCCAGGTCGGTCTCCGCAGCGAGATACAGGTGGTCGTCGATGGCGCCGATGCGGTCGGCCCGCAGCCGGACCTGGCTCGCCGACTCCTCGCCCGTGACGTACAGCGTGCGGTGCTCGTCGCTCGCGGACTTGGCGGCCACGTCGAGCAGGAGCGTGGACTTGCCGACGCCCGGCTCGCCGGCCAGCAGGACGACGGCGCCGGGGACCAGCCCGCCGCCCAGTACGCGGTCCAGCTCGGGGACGCCGGTGGGGCGTGCGGTGGCCTGACGGCCGTCGACCTGGCCGATCGGCAGGGCGGAGGTGGTGACGCGGCCGGGCGCCGTCGTGCGGACCGCGGGCGCGCCGTACTCCTCGACCGTGCCCCAGGCCTGGCATTCGGGGCAGCGGCCGAGCCACTTCGCCGTCTGCCACCCGCACTCGGTGCAGCGGTACGACGGACGGTCCTTGGTGGTCTTCGTGCGGGCAGCCATGGGGAAACCGTAACCGCCGGGTCCGACAACGCGAGAAGCCTGTGCATGAGGCGGGCCCGCCGGGGCAGACGGGACCCGAGGCGGCGTCCACCGCTCCCACCCCCCCCGGGGCGGCGGACACCGGACGAGGTGTGCCCGGCCGTCCCCCCTCGGCCGGGCCACCTCACCCCCTGTGAATCGGCCAGCCTCGTCGCGAATGAGCCACTCGAGCCCCTGTTCCTGTCCCCTTATGAGGGATCGTTTCACCCGTACGGATTAAAAGGGCTCAAGCGGGCAGAAGAGGTCGTTCCGCGACGCCTACGGTCGCACGGGTGATGAGCAGCAGCCCGGAAACCTCGATCCGCACGACCGGCGCACACCGGGCGCACAGGGAGGCGCGCGACCGCGCTGCGGCGCGCGCGGCGGCGCAGCGCCCATCCGCGCGCTACGAGCCCTACCTCGACGGCCTGTTCACCTACTGTCTGTCCGTCCTGTGCGACCACGACACCGCCACGGCGGCCCTCGGTGACGTCCTGGCGTTCGCCGAGCGGCGCGGACAACGGGTCCCGGGCGCCGCCGGCGACCGCAGGGCCTGGCTCTACGCACTGGCCCGCTGGGCCTGCCTGCGCAAGCTCGCCGAGGCCAAGCGGAAACGTCAGGGCACGCACGCGCCGGGCCGGCACAGCACCCACCGGCAGAGCGGCGCCGAGCCCGCCATCGAGCCCGTGCCCGACGACCTCCAGGAGCGACGGCGCCGCGAACTGGCCCTGCTCGCCTGGCCGGAGGCCGCAGGCACCAGCCCGGAACAGCGCGAGGCGCTCGAACTCGCCGTACGGCACCACCTCGCCGCCCACGAGGTGGCGGCCGTTCTCGGCATGGAGGTCGCCGCGGCCCGCGAACTGCTCGCCTCCGCCGCCTGCGAGGTCGAACGCACCCGGGCGGCCCTGGCCGTCGTCGAGACCGGCGGCTGCCCCGGCGTGGCCCGCCTCACCGGCGACCACCAGCTCGTGCTCAGTGCCGCGCTGCGCCGCGAACTCGTCCGGCACGTCGACGACTGCCCCCGCTGCCGCCGCGCGGCGGAGTGCGCGGTCCCCGGCCGCTGGCCCGGCGCCGGCGTCACACCCGCCGAACTGCCGGTTCTGGAGGCGCCCCGAGCCGCCCTGCACACCGTCCTGACACACCTGCCACGCGCGCGGGGTGCCGCCGCGCCGCGCTTCGACCGGCGCGGCTTCCCGATGGACCCCAAGGACCGCGCCGCCCGGCGGGACCGCATCCGCGCGCGTGCCGTCACCACGACGGTCGTCGCCACCGTCGTCGCCGCGCCCGTGCTCGCCCTGTGGGCTGCCTACCGGGGCACACCGACCGCCGACTCCGACGGCCGCTCGCCCGCCGCCAGCGAGGCCCAGGGCCCCGACGGCCTCGACGGAGACGGGCCGGGCGGCTACCAGAACGCCGGCAACGCCAGCACCCGGCCCGGCTCCCGCCTCCCCGGGGCCGGCGAGCCCGACGTCTCCGTGGAGGTCGTCAGCGTTTCCGGACTCGGTGACAAGGGCCCGGGACACCTGTCCGTCACGGCCGGGAACAGCGGCGCCACCACCCTGATCACCCTGACCGCGGCACACGACGCGGACGGGCCGGTCCACTGGTCGGCGACCACCGGCGCCTCCTGGCTCCGCCTGAGCCGCACCGCGGGAACCCTCCGACCCGGCGAATCGATCACGGTCAAGGTGTACGTCGACCACCTGCGCGAGCCCACCGGGCCCTGGCACGCGCGCGTGGCGGTCTCGCCGGCCGGTGCCGTCGTCTCCATCGAGGGCCACGGCGCCGCACCCACCCCCTCGGACCCCCGCCCCACACCGAGCGGACCACCCCCCTCGTCCGACCCGGAGCCGACCCCGACGACCCCGCCCACCACCGGTCCCACGCCGAGCGACCCGCCGACCTCCGCCGATCCCGAGCCCACGCCCACCGACCCGTCCCCCTCCGACCCGGGCGGCCCGACCCCGCCGTCCGACGACAACGGCGACCCGAGCCCGTCGACGCCTTAGGCCCAAACGGGCCGCGACGCGGGTGCGGCCGCACGGCCGGCGAAGCGGGTCGGCCCGGCTCCAAGGAGCCGGGCCGACGGCCTCAGACGGTCGGATGCACCGGCCCCACGGAATCCCCCGGCCCCACCGGACCGACGGAATCCACGGCGGCCGGCCTTTCCGCCGCCGCATGCGGTACCGGCACCGGGTCTGCCGGGTGCGGGGCCAGCAACGGCAACTGCGAGGCGAGCCGCTGCTCGCACAGCTCGACCAGACGGTCGTAGCCGGCCTTGCCCATCAGCTCGATCAGTTCCGGCCGGTAGGAGACGTACACCGGGTCGCCCGCACCGTGCGCCGAGGTGGCCGACGTGCACCACCAGTGCAGGTCGTGTCCGCCCGGACCCCAGCCGCGCCGGTCGTACTCACCGATCGACACCTGGAGCACGCGTGTGTCGTCGGGCCGGTCGATCCAGTCGTACGTCCGCCGCACCGGCAGCTGCCAGCAGACGTCCGGCTTGGTCTCCAGCGGCTCGCGGCCCTCCTTGAGGGCGAGGATGTGCAGCGAACAGCCGGCGCCGCCCGCGAAGCCCGGGCGGTTCTGGAAGATGCACGAGCCGTTGAACGGGCGGGTCTGCCGGGAACCCTCGTCGTCCTCCGAGACCCAGCCGCCGCGCACACCCTCGTCGTGGTGCTGCCAGACGTCGGGAGTGAGCCGCGCCACGTGCTCCGCCACGCGCTTCTCGTCGTCCTCGTCGGAGAAGTGCGCACCCAGCGTGCAGCAGCCGTCGTCCGCGCGGCCCGCCTGGATGCCCTGGCAGCCGCTGCCGAAGATGCAGTTCCAGCGCGAGGTCAGCCACGTCAGATCGCAGCGGAAGACCTGATCGTCGTCCGCCGGATCGGGAAACTCGACCCACGCGCGCGCGAAGTCGAGACCCTTCTCGTCGGCTTCGAGGGCCTTGCGCGACTTCTTCGGTGACCTCACCCGCGAAGAACCCGGGGAACCGGTGGCGGATCCGGCGGCCCTGTCGGCCTTGTCGGCCTTTTCGTCCTTCGCCTTTTTCGTCTTTGGCACCCGACCAGGGTAAGTCGCCCGCGCGCGGCAACGGGACCGTCTCAGGATGCGCACCAGGGGTCGAGGTCAGGACGGCTGGCAGTAGCGTGCCCTCCATGAGACTCGGTGTCCTCGACGTGGGATCGAACACGGTGCACCTGCTGGTGGTGGATGCGCATCCGGGCGCGTGCCCGCTGCCCGCCCACTCGCACAAGGCCGAACTGCGCCTTGCCGAACTCCTCGACGGCTCCGGCGCGATCGGCCGTGAGGGCGTCGACAAGCTGATCACCGTCGTCCAGGAGGCGCTCCAGGCCGCCGAGGACAAGGGCGTCGAGGACGTGCTGCCGTTCGCGACCTCCGCCGTGCGCGAGGCCGGCAACGCCGACGACGTCCTCGCGCGCGTGCAGGCCGAGACCGGTGTCCGGCTGCAGGTCCTCACCGGCGAGGAGGAGGCCCGGCTCACCTTCCTCGCGGCCCGCCGCTGGTTCGGCTGGTCGGCGGGCAAGCTGCTGGTCCTGGACATCGGCGGCGGCTCCCTGGAGATCGCCTACGGCATCGACGAAGAGCCCGACGCGGCCGTCTCCCTCCCGCTCGGCGCGGGCCGGCTCACCGCGGGCTGGCTGCCCGGGGACCCGCCGGAACCCGAGCGGATACGGGCGCTGCGACGGCACGTGCGGGCCGAGATCGCCCGGACCGTCGGGGAATTCAGCCGCATCGGCTCCCCCGACCACGTCGTCGCCACCTCCAAGACCTTCAAGCAGCTCGCTCGCCTCGCCGGCGCCGCCCCCTTCGCCGACGGCCCCTACGTCCAGCGCGAGCTGAAGCGGGAGTCCCTGGAGGCCTGGGTGCCACGCCTGGCCGGCATGACCACCGCCCAGCGCGCCGAGCTGCCGGGCGTCTCCGAGGGCCGCGCGAGCCAGCTGCTGGCGGGCGCGCTGGTCGCCGAGGGGGCGATGGACCTGTTCGGGGTGGAGTCCCTGGAGATCTGCCCGTGGGCGCTCCGGGAGGGCGTGATCCTCCGCAAGCTCGACCACATGCCCTCGCCGTAGCGCACAGCGGGGCCGAGGCCGGGGCGGGACGGCGCACCGGGACCGCACCCGCGCGTGAAGCGTGAGGCGATCGGACCCGGCGGGCACGCACGCGTGGGGCGCGATGCCACCCGACCCGGGGGGCACACGCGCGTGGGGCGCGATGCGATCGGCCCGGTGGGCATGCGGCCGCCGCGACCGACCGATCCCGGCCACCCCACCCGTGGCATGCGCCACAACGGCACGCAGACACCCGGCAGTCCGGTTGCCGCACCCCGTAACCTGTCCCCCATGGCAGAGCCAGTCGTGCGCATTCCGGATGCGAAGGTCGCCCTGTCGACTGCCTCGGTCTACCCGGAGTCGACGGCGACGGCCTTCGAGATCGCGGCACGCCTCGGCTACGACGGGGTCGAGGTCATGGTGTGGAACGACCCGGTCAGCCAGGACATCGACGCCCTCCGCAGACTCAGCGACTACCACCGCGTCCCGATCCTCGCCGTGCACGCCCCGTGCCTGCTCATCACGCAGCGCGTGTGGTCGACCGACCCGTGGGTCAAGCTCCAGCGGGCGCGCGCGGCGGCCGAGAAGCTGGGCGCGAGCACCGTCGTCGTGCACCCGCCCTTCCGCTGGCAGCGCCAGTACGCGCGCGACTTCGTCCGGGGGATCTGGCGGATGGCGGACGAGACGGACGTACGGTTCGCCGTCGAGAACATGTACCCCTGGCGCTACCGCGACCGCGAGATGCTCGCGTACGCGCCCGACTGGGACGTGACGAAGGACGACTACCGTCACTTCACGATCGATCTCAGCCACGCCTCCACCGCCCGTGCGGACGCGATCCACATGCTCGACCGCATGGGCGACCGGCTGGGCCACGTGCACCTGGCCGACGGCAACGGCTCCGCCAAGGACGAGCACCTCGTGCCCGGCCGTGGCGCGCAGCCCTGCGCCGAGCTGCTGGAACGGCTCGCGCTGAGCGGCTTCGACGGGCACGTCGTCATCGAGGTCAACACCCGGCGCGCGATGTCCAGCGCCGAACGCGAGGCCGATCTCGCGGAGGCCCTGGCCTTCACGCGCCTGCACCTGGCCTCGGCGGCGAAGGTGCCCCGCCGGTGACCGGCACCGCCGCGCGCCGCCGTGGCCGTCCCCCGCGCGCGGAGTCCGCCGACACCCGCGACCGCATCCTCGCCGCGGCCCGCGAGGAGTTCTCGGAGCGGGGCTACGAGAAGTCGACGGTGCGGGGCATCGCCAAGGCCGCCGGGGTCGACGCGGCGCTGGTGCACCACTACTTCGGCACCAAGGAGCAGGTCTTCGCGGCGGCCGTCGAGGTGGCCGTCGCGCCCGTGCTCGACGGGCCGGACGCGGTGGCCGACGCGCCGTTGGAGCAGGTCGGGGAACGGCTGACCCGCTTCATGTTCGGCGTCTGGGAGAACCCCACGACGCGCATGCCGCTGCTTGCGATCGTCCGCTCGGCGGTCAACAACGAGACCGCGGCGGCCGTCTTCCGCCGTCTCGTCGCCGCGCAGCTGCTGAGCCGTATCGCCGCCCGGCTCGACGTGCCGGACGCCGAACTGCGTGCCCAGCTGGCCGCCGCGCAACTGGTCGGCACGGCGATGCTGCGGTACGTGATCAAGGTGGAACCGCTGGCGTCGGCGGACGTGGAGCAGATCGTCGCGCGCCTGGCGCCGGTGGTGCAGGGCCACCTCACCGGACCCTGAGCGCGACGCGGCGCAGGGGTCGGCGCGACGGCCGGCACAAGGCGCGGCACGAGATGCACGTCCCGCATTCCGGACACCTCGTCCCGCCCCCTGGATGACCGGCGTACGCTCGAGGACAGCCCTACCTGTCTGAAGGAGCGAGCGACGATGCCCGAGCTGAGGTCCCGCACAGTCACCCACGGCCGCAACATGGCGGGCGCCCGCGCCCTTATGCGCGCCTCCGGTGTACCCGGTGCGGACATCGGCCGGAAGCCGATCATCGCGGTGGCCAACAGCTTCACCGAGTTCGTGCCCGGTCACACGCATCTCCAGCCGGTCGGCCGGATCGTCAGCGAGGCGATCACCGAGGCCGGCGGCATCCCGCGCGAGTTCAACACGATCGCCGTCGACGACGGCATCGCGATGGGCCACGGCGGCATGCTGTACAGCCTGCCCTCCCGCGACCTGATCGCGGACAGCGTGGAGTACATGGTCGAGGCGCACTGCGCCGACGCCCTGGTCTGCATCTCCAACTGCGACAAGATCACGCCGGGCATGCTCATGGCGGCCCTGCGCCTGAACATCCCGACGGTCTTCGTCTCCGGCGGCCCGATGGAGTCCGGCCGGGCCACCCTCGTCGACGGCACGGTCCGCACGCTCGACCTGGTCGACGCGATCTCCGACGCCGTGAACGACAAGATCTCCGACGAGGACATCCTCCGTATCGAGGAGAACGCCTGTCCGACCTGCGGCAGCTGTTCCGGCATGTTCACCGCCAACTCGATGAACTGCCTGACCGAGGCCATCGGCCTCTCCCTGCCCGGCAACGGCTCGGTCCTGGCCACCCACACCGCGCGCAGGCGGCTCTACGTGGACGCCGCCCGCACGGTCATGGACATCACCCGCCGCCACTACGAGCAGGACGACGAGACGGTCCTGCCGCGCAACATCGCCACCATCGCCGCGTTCGAGAACGCGATGGCGCTGGACATCGCGATGGGCGGCTCGACCAACACGATCCTGCACCTGCTGGCGGCGGCCCAGGAGGCGGGCGTCCCGTTCGGCCTGAACGAGATCGACGCGGTCTCCCGCCGGGTCCCCTGCCTGGCCAAGGTGGCGCCGAACGTCGCCAAGGACCGCACGTACTACATGGAGGACGTGCACCGCGCCGGCGGCATCCCCGCCCTCCTCGGCGAGCTGCACCGCGCCGGCCTGCTGAACGAGGACGTGCACTCCGTCCACAGCCCGTCCCTGGCGGACTGGATGAAGACCTGGGACGTCCGCGGCGGCTCGCCGAGCGCCGAGGCGGTGGAACTGTGGCACGCGGCCCCCGGCTGCGTCCGCTCCGCCGAGGCCTTCTCCCAGTCCGAGCGCTGGGAGACCCTCGACGACGACGCCGAGAACGGCTGCATCCGCTCCGCCGAGCACGCCTACTCCAAGGACGGCGGCCTGGCGGTCCTCAAGGGCAACCTCGCCGTCGACGGCTGCGTGGTGAAGACGGCCGGCGTCGACGAGTCGATCTGGACCTTCGAGGGCCCCGCGGTCGTCTGCGAGTCGCAGGAGGAGGCCGTCGAGAAGATCCTCAACAAGCGGATCACCCACGGCGACGTCGTCGTCATCCGCTACGAGGGTCCCAAGGGCGGCCCCGGCATGCAGGAGATGCTCTACCCCACCTCCTTCCTCAAGGGCCGCGGTCTCGGCAAGACCTGCGCCCTGATCACCGACGGCCGCTTCTCCGGCGGCACCTCGGGCCTGTCCATCGGCCACGCCTCCCCGGAGGCGGCCTCCGGCGGCACCATCGCCCTCGTCGAGGACGGCGACCGCATCCGCATCGACATCCCGAACCGCACGATCGAGCTGCTCGTCGACGAGACGGAACTCGCCCGCCGCGAGGAGGCGTTGAACGGGGTGTACGCCCCCTCGAACCGCGAGCGCAAGGTCTCGGCCGCCCTGCGCGCCTACGCCGCGATGGCGACGAGCGCCGACAAGGGCGCGGTGCGGGACGTGTCGAAGCTGGGCTGACGCCCGACCGAACGCCGAAGGGCCGCCTCCGTCGACCGGGGGCGGCCCTCCGCACGAGGTGAGGTCCGCGAGGCCCGGGAGACCCACGAAGCCCGGGAGACCCACGAAGCCTCGGAGACTCACGACGCTCGCGGAACTCACGGCGCCCGCGGAACCTGCGGAACCCGCGGAACCCGCGAAGCCCAGGAAGCTCGCGCACTCGCCTCACGAGCCTCACCAGCCCGCCGGATCACGCCCGTCCACCGCGAACACCGTCCCGTCGGGAGCCCCGGCGTACACCCGCCCCTCGGCCGCCTCGGGTGCGGGCAGCGTACTGACCACCTCGTCCGACCGCGCGCCGAGCCGCAGCTCTGTCTGGCCGACGAGCCTGCCCGCCTGGGCGTCGACGGCGAGGAGACGGCCGTCGGGAGCGCTGAAGAACACGTGCGTGCCGTCGACGGTCGGCACCGACCCCCTGCTCACGGCCGTCTGGAGGGACCACAGCCGCTTCTCCTCGCGGGTGTCGACGGCCACGAGGGAACCGTCGTACGTCATGAGGTAGACGCGGTCGCCGTCGACGGCCGCGGCCGGCTGCTGGAGCGCGACGGACAGCGCCACCCGCCGCGACTCCTTGGTCGCGGGGGAGAACCGGATCACGGCGTCCGCCATGCCGTAACCGCCGTCGCCGTCCTCGGCCAGCAGGACGACGCTGCCGTCCGCGGCGCCCACCGGCGTCACCGTCTCGTCGAACCGCTCGTCCCAGCGCACCTCTCCGGTGACGGGGTCCACCGCGGTGACCCGGGTCCGGCCCTCGCCGGAGGTGCTGGTCGCGTAGACCAGCTCGTCCCCGGGGAACGACACGAAGTAGGGATCGCCCGCCCCCGGGATCCGCCGGCTCCATCCGGTACGCCCGGACGCCGCGTCCACCCCGGTCACCGTGCCGTCGGCCGCCGTCAGCAACAGGGTCCCGCCCGCGTACCGGACGCCCCGGTACGTCGACACGTCACGCTCCCAGCGCATCCGCCCCGACGCCGGGTCGAGAGCCTCGACGCGCCTGCCCGAGTGCGTGAGCACATGCGCCAGCCCGCCCGCGACGACCGGCGCCCCGCGGGGCCTGTCCTCGGCGGACAGGGCGTGCCGCCACAGCACGCGCCCGTCGGACGCGCCGAGGGCGTACACCCACCCCGCCTGGACACAGAGCAGCCGCCGGGCGTCGTACACGCACTGCGGCAGCCCGTCGTCCCCCGCCGGGCGCGTCGCCCAGGGCGCGTGGACGCCCGCGGCGGACCGCGAGCCGCCCGTGTCCCGGGACGCCGCCCCGGCCGTGTCCTCGCCGAGCATCTGGACGGAGGCGAACCCGCCGCCCGTGACGAGCACCAGCGAGCCGAGGGCGAGCGCGACCCGCCGCCGGCCCCACCGCCGCACGCCCACCCGAGCCGCGCCGGGCCGGCCCGGCGAGGAGCCCGGAGAGCTCCCCGCCCCCGGGGAACCCGGTGCCTCGGCCGGCGGCTCCGGCCGCCCGGACTCCCGCACGTCGTCATCGGGCGAACGCTGTGCCGGTATGAACGCCTGCGTGTCGTACGAGGCCGCCACCGACCGCAGCTCCCGCATCAGCTCGTCGGGCGTCGGCCGGTCCTCGGGCTCCTTCGCGAGGCAGCGCAGCACCATCGGGGCCAGGCTCTCCGGCACCCCGGTCAGATCCGGCTCGTCGTGCACGACCTGGTAGGCGACGACGTAGGGGCTGTCCGAGTCGAACGGCCCCCGCCCGGTCGCCGCGTGCACCAGCACGGATCCCAGCGCGAACACGTCCGCGGCGGGCCCGACCTCCCGCGGCCGCCGGAACTGCTCCGGAGCCATGAACGGCGGTGTCCCGATCAACTTGCCCGTCTCGGTGCGCAGTTCGCTGTCCTTCGGCCGCGAGATGCCGAAGTCGATGACCTTCGGACCGTCCTCGGCGAGCAGGACGTTGCTGGGCTTCAGGTCCCGGTGCACCACCCCGACCCGATGGATGTCCCGCAGCGCCTCCGCGAGCCCGGCCATCAGCCGCCGCAACTCGCCCGCACCCATGGGCCCGTTCCGCTTCACGTGCTGCGACAGGGTCGGGCCGGGAATGAACAGCGTGGCCATCCAGGGCCGTTCGGCCTCCGGATCGGCATCGACGACGGGCGCGGTGAAGGCGCCGCTCACCCGCCGCGCGGCCGCCACCTCCTGCCGGAACCGCCCCCTGAACTCCGGATCCCGCGCGAATTCGGCGTGTACGACCTTCACCGCGACCTTCATGCCCGAGGTGCTGCGGGCCAGGTGGACCACGCCCATGCCGCCCGAGCCCAGGCAGGACTCCAGGTGGTAGTGACCGGCGTACTCCGGAAGTTCCGCTTCCGCGTCCGCTCCGGTGTCGTGCTGTGGCGCCATGGACCACCCCCGTGCTGTTCGTCCGCGCGCGCGACGCACGGAGCCTAGTCGATGACGCTCACGCGACCGAGGCGGCTTGCTGGCCTCCCCGTGCGAATCGTGTACATGTGTTTCATCTCGTGATTCCGGGGAATCAACGGGACCCCATGGCAGTCATGGGGTCCGACGGGGGAGGTTTTTTCATGTCTGTCGACCGCGTGGAAGAAGTGAAAGAGGCCCAGGCGGCCGGGGGCGGCGCCGAGGCGCAGGCCGTGACGGCGGCGCTGACGTACTACCCGGTGGCGCCCGGCGTCCGCCTCAACGTGCGCAGCGGACCGGCCACCAGCTACCCGATCGTGAAGGTGCTGCCCGAGGGCACGAAAGTACCGATCTTCTGCCAGACACCCGGCACCTCGGTCAGCGGCCCGTACGGCACGACGAACATCTGGGACAACATCGCCGACGGCCAGTTCGTCTCGGACGCGTACGTGAGGACGGGCAGCGACGGCTACGTAGCCCCCCGCTGCGCCTGACCCGACCGCGCGCTCCACCGCGCGCATCCCGCGCGCTCCACCGCGCACCCTGCCGGGGAGCCCGCCCGGCCCGGAGCCATAATCGTCCCGTGAGCGACGAGAACGGCACGCCGGACACCGATGCGGGTTCCCCGCAGACCGAGGCGGGTCCCTCCGGCCGGCCGGCCCACCCGGCCGGTGCCCCGGCCGCGGGCGCCCCCTCCGGGCCCCGCCCGGAGCCCCTCCGCTTCTTCGGGACCACCTGGGTGGACCACGACCACGGCTACCCGTTGCGCCGCGTCGGCGTGGCCGCCGGCTCGCTGGCCGCCGCGGTCGCCTCCTGCCTCGTCCTGCGCCTGGCCTACGAGGGCGTCGCGCTCGCCGGCACCGGCGGCTTCGTGACCGCGCTGGTCGTCGTCATGTTCGCGATCTCCAGCGCCCTGGCCTTCCGGAACACGTGGGAGGGCTTCACCGAGCGCCCCGACCCCGCCCGTCAGGCCTCCCTGCGCGGACTGCTGGCCATCGGCTTCGTCGGCTCCCTCCTCGCCTACTTCCTCCGCTCGCTCACGGAGGCCCCCGGCGAGAGGCTGCACCGCGAGGAGTACGAGGCGGCCCGCGCCGAGCACGAACGCCGCACCGCCCGCCGCACCCGCAACCCGTCGAAGAAGCGCCGCCGCTCCTGAGGACGCCCGCCGCACGGGCGACCCCGCTGATCGTGAAGCGGCCGGGCCACCGCGGTTCCACAGCGGCACCGGCCGACCGCCCCCGCGACGGCCCTCCGGCGCACCCGGCCCTCTGGCACCCCTCCACCCCCTCCCGCCACCATGGCCCTCATGACCCCCGCCTCCAGCACACCCAGGGCCCTCTCCTTCGACGCCGCCGCGGCCCAGTACGCCGCGAACCGCCCCTCCTACCCGGCGGCCCTCCTCGACGCGATCGAGGAGGCGGCGGACCGCCCGCTGTCCGGCGCGCGGGTCGCCGATGTCGGCGCCGGCACCGGGATCGGGACCGCCCTCCTGCACGCCCGCGGCGCCCGGGTCGTGGCCGTCGAACCGGGCGCCGGCATGGCGGAGCAGTTCCGCCGGGACCTTCCCGACGTGCCGATCGTGCGCGGGGACGGCAACCACCTCCCCCTCGCCGGTGCCTCCCTCGACTTCCTCACCTACGCCCAGTCCTGGCACTGGACCGACCCGGACCGCGCGATCCCGGAGGCCCTGCGTGTCCTGCGCCCGGGCGGCGCCCTCGCGCTCTGGTGGAACGCCGCCGCGCTCGACGTACCGTGGATCGACGCGCAGACGGCCCGCGTCGAGCGTCACTTCGGTCTCGACCGGGCCGTGGGCGGCAACGGCGACGGCACGCACGACGCTCTCGCCGCCTCCGCGGGCCGCCTCGACTTCGTGCGCCGCCGCGTCCGCTGGAGCCGTCGCGTCCCCGTCGACACGCACCTGGCGAACATCGGCAGCCACTCGCTGTTCCTGGTGCACGGCCAGGAGAGCACCGCCGCCTTCCTCGACGGGGAGCGTCGGCATCTCCTGGCCGTCTTCCCCGACGGCGTGGTCGAGGAGACCTACGACGTCGGACTGCTGCTCGCGATCCGGCCCTGACCTCGCGGCATCCGCCTGTCGCGGGCGGCGGCCCACCCCTCCAGGGCCGCCGCACACGCGTGATCCACATGCCGCAGCCCGGCCAGCTCCAGCCGTACCTCCCGGTCCCGGTGCAGGGTGTCCAGCGCGTGCAGGGCGTCCAGCAGCTTCGGCAGCCGCAGGAACGTCGCATGCCCCAGCAGCCGTACGACGATCCCGGCGTCACCCCGGTCCTCGGTCTCCACGCGCACCTGGCTGACCTCCCAGGCCGTCTTCGCCACGGCCAGCGCCAGCCCGACCAGCACCCCTTCGAACAGGTTGCCCACGACCACCACGACCGCCGTCACGCCCAGCACGGCCACCTCACCGCGATGCCCGCGCCACAACGCCCGCACCTCCCGGACGGGCACGAGGCCGCAGCCGACGTACAGGAGCAGGGCGGCCACCGCCGCGGCCGGCACCACCCCCGCCACCCCGAGCGCCGCGAGCACCCCTGCCACGACGACCGCCACCACCGGCGACCCCACGCGATGCGGTACCCGCGCGAACGACCACCGAGCCGACGCGACCAGCACGAGCGCCACGACGGCCCCGGTCACCCCCACCTCCGCCAGCCGTCCGAACTCCGCCACGTCCGGCAGCGCTACGGCACCTCCCGGTCCTCGTACCTCGACGCGCCGCACCTCCAGGTCGCACGCCCAGGTCACGGCCGCCGCCGACACCACGGCGATCAGCGGCGCCGGAACCAGCCGCGCACCCCACCGCCACCACCGCCACAGCAACGACAGGACCAGGGTGGCACCCCCCACCGACAACGCCACCGGATCCACCCGCTCGGGCAGGCCCGTCAGCCCGGCGACCTTCCCGAGCCCGCTCACCGGCACCACCGCGTCCCCGAGGGCGTACGCCTGCCCGGCGACCAGGACGAGTCCGATCCCGGCGAGCATCCCCCGTACGACCGCCACCGGCACGATCCGGAACCACCTCCCCCGCCGCACCAGCGAGGCGGTCAGTGCGCCGCCCAGGCCGGTGACCAGCACCGACTCGGCGGGGATTCCGCAGGTCAGGGCGACGCCCACGCACACGGGCAGCGCGACGAGAAGGACGACGGGAAAAGCCGGCAGTTCGGTTTCACGGACACCATGGCGCATGACGACGGCACCTCCGGTCGGGAACGGGAGATGCGTGGGCGCCGTGCCGGGGGAAGGCACGGCGAACTGAATCCCATTTTCATGAAATCGGCCGGCCGTGCACCGGGAACCGCCGATCGCCACACGAACGGGGAAGCGTGCGAGTGGAACCGCCTCGCCTCCCGTGCGCCGCCGTGCGCCCGCACCGCACGAAAGCGCCCCCGGCCGCTTGACGGCCGCCGTCCCGCGGAGAGATTATTCATCACATGATGAATTACAGGGCCCGAACCCCCGAACCCCCCGACGCCACGGGACCGGGCGACCCCACCCCGACCGCCCCCGCCGCCGTGCGCGCCGGTGCCCTCACCGTCGTCCGAGGCCCCCGCACGGTCCTGCGCACCCTCGACTTCGCGGTCCCGCACGGCCGGATCACCGGCCTCCTCGGCCCTTCGGGATGCGGCAAGTCGACGCTCATGCGGGCGATCGTCGGCACCCAGGCCAAGGTCACCGGCACCCTGGACGTACTCGGCCACCCGGCCGGCCACCCCACCCTGCGCACCCTCATCGGCTACGTCACCCAGGCACCGTCCGTCTACGACGACCTGTCGGTCCGTCAGAACCTCGACTACTTCGCGGCCGTCCTCGACCCCGGCCGCGCTGCCGCCGACCGCCGCCACGAAAACGTCACCCGCGCGATCGCCGACGTCGACCTGACCAGCCACACCGACACCCTCGCCGGCAACCTCTCCGGAGGGCAGCGCAGCCGCGTCTCCCTGGCCGTGGCCCTCCTCGGCACCCCCGAACTCCTCGTCCTGGACGAACCGACGGTCGGCCTCGACCCGGTCCTCCGCCGCGACCTGTGGAACCTCTTCCACGACATCGCCGCCTCCCGCGGCACCACCCTCCTCGTCTCCTCCCACGTCATGGACGAGGCCGAGCGCTGCCACCGCCTGATCCTCATGCGCGAGGGCGAGATCCTCGCCGACGGCACCCCCGACGAACTGCGCGCCCGCACCGGCTCGGACACGGTCGAGGCGGCCTTCCTGCACCTGGTCGACGAGGCGGCCGAAGCGACCCGCAAGAAGGAGGAGACCCGATGACCACGAACACCGGGCCGGCGCCCACCACCCCCACGGCCCCCCTCAACCTCTCCCGCACCACCGCCACCGCCGCCCGCGTCCTGCGCCAGCTGCGCCACGACCCCCGCTCGATCGCCCTGATGATCCTCGTCCCGTGCCTGATGCTGGTCCTGCTCCGCTACGTCTTCGACGGCAGCCCCCGCACCTTCGACAGCATCGGCGGATCCCTCCTCGGGATCTTCCCCCTGATCACGATGTTCCTGGTCACGTCCATCGCCACCCTGCGCGAGCGCACCTCGGGCACCCTCGAACGCCTCCTCGCCCTCCCCCTCGGCAAGGGCGACCTGATCGCCGGATACGCCCTGGCCTTCGGCGCCCTCGCGATCGTCCAGTCCGCCCTCGCCACCGGCCTGGCGCTCTGGTTCCTCGACCTGGACGTGACGGGCAGCCCCTGGCTGCTCCTCCTGGTGGCCCTGCTCGACGCCCTCCTCGGCACCGCCCTCGGCCTCTTCGTCTCGGCCTTCGCCGCCTCCGAGTTCCAGGCGGTCCAGTTCATGCCGGCGGTGATCTTCCCCCAGCTCCTCCTCTGCGGCCTCTTCGCCGCCCGCGACACCATGCACCCCGTCCTGGAGGCCATCTCGAACGTCCTCCCCATGTCCTACGCGGTCGACGGCATGAACGAGGTCCTCACCCACACGGACATGACGGCGAACTTCGTCCGCGACGTCCTCGTCGTGGCGGGCTGCGCCCTGCTGGTCCTCGGCCTGGGAGCAGCGACACTGCGCCGCAGGACGACATGACGGACCTGTGCCGGCCCGCCCGGGCCTGCCCCACGAGGGGACCTCGCGGACGAGGCGCGAAGAACGCCGGCAACGGGGCGGGGGCGCGGCCCGGGGAACGCCGGCAGCGGGACAGCGACGCGGGCCGGTGACGCGGGCCGAAGGACGGAGCGGGACGGGCGGGGGAGCGGCGGCGGGGACGGCCCGCACCGCCCACCCACCGGACAGCTCCCACCCCCGCACCGGCCCCGGTGCGAGGATGACCCCGGACGACGCAACCCCCCGGAGGACCCCGCCATGTCCCAGAAAGTCGCAGTCCTAGGCACCGGCAAGATCGGCGAAGCCCTTCTCAGCGGCATGCTCCGAGGCGGCTGGCCCCCCGCCGACCTCCTCGTCACCGCCCGCCGCGCGGACCGCGCCGAGGAACTCCGCGCCCGCTACGGCGTCACCCCCGTCACCAACGCCGAAGCCGCCAAGACCGCCGACACCCTCATCCTCACGGTCAAGCCGCAGGACATGGGCGCCCTCCTCGACGAGCTGGCCCCGCACGTCCCCGCCGACCGCCTCGTCATCAGCGGAGCCGCCGGCATCACGACCGCCTCCATCGAGGAGCGCCTCACCGCCGGTGTCCCCGTCGTCCGCGTCATGACGAACACACCCGCCCTCGTCGACGAGGCCATGTCCGTCATCTCCGCCGGCAGCCACGCCAGCGCCGACCACCTCGCCCACGCCGAGGAGATCTTCGGCTCCGTGGGCAAGACGCTCCGGGTTCCCGAGTCGCAGCAGGACGCCTGCACGGCCCTCTCCGGCTCCGGCCCGGCGTACTTCTTCTACCTGGTCGAAGCGATGACGGACGCCGGCATCCTGCTCGGTCTGCCCCGCGACAAGGCCCACGACCTCATCGTCCAGTCCGCGATCGGCGCCGCGACGATGCTCCGCGACAGCGGCGAACACCCGGTCAGGCTCCGCGAGAACGTCACCTCCCCGGCCGGCACCACCATCAGCGCCATCCGCGAACTCGAGAACCACGGCGTACGCGCCGCTCTCATCGCCGCCCTGGAGGCCGCCCGCGACCGCAGCCGCGAGCTGGCCGCCGGCACCAAGGACTGACGGCACGGGGCCCACCGCCCCCCGCCCCCCGCCCCACCGGGGGCGGTCACTTCGCCGCGTCCACCACCTCACCGGTGGTGACGACCCGCGCGAAGCCGCCCCCGTGTAGCGACACCGCCGACGCCCGCGCCACCTCGTCCGCGCTCAGCCGCCAGCCGAACGGCCCCTCCAGGTCGAACGTGTAGGTGGCGTCGTACGCGACCACGACGTCGTACCCCAGATTCCCGCCCATCCGCGCGGTCGTCTCCACGCACATGTTGGTCTGGATCCCGGCCAGCACCACCTGCGCCACCCCCCGCGCCTTCAGCCAGGCGTCCAGATCCGGCGTCCCGTAGAAGGCCGAGTTCACGGTCTTCGTGACGAACAGCTCGGCACCGGCACCCTTGCCCCTCCTCTCCTCCACGTACGTCTTGAAGCCGTTGCCCCCGTACCCCGGCCGCAACGGTGACTCCGGCTTGACCGAGTCGTGCCGCACGAACACGACCGGCCGTCCCGTGGCCTGCCACACGTCGATGAGCGTGGCGATGTTGTCGTCCGCACCGGGGTTGTTCCGAGGCCCCCAGAACCCGGCCTCCTCGAAGCCCTTCTGCACGTCCACGACCACCAGTGCTGCGTTCTCAGCGATGTCCATGCCCTCGATCCTGCCGCCGGGACGCCGCCCGTCCCAGAGGGCGAAAAGTCGACGATCGATGGTTTACTGCCACGCATGGAGCAGGGCGACACAGGCGGGGAACGACAGAACGCGTACCGGGTGGCACTCGTCGCCTTCCCCGGTGTCCGCGCCTTCGACGTCTCCGTCATCACCGAGGTCTGGGGCACCGACCGCACCGACCGCGACGCCCCTGCCTTCGACCTGCGCCGCGTCGCCCCCGACACCGCCACGCCCGTCCCCATGCGCGGCGGACTCAGCCTCCTCCCCGACCGCACCCTCTCCTGGCTGCCGCGCGCCGACCTGATCCTGGTCCCCGGCCTCGACGACCACGTCACCCCCGCACCACCACCCGTCCTCCAGGCCCTCCGCCGCGCCCACGCCCGCGGCACCACCATCGCCGCCCTCTGCGGCGGAGCCTTCACCCTCGCCCAGGCCGGCCTCCTCGACGGCCGCCGTGCGATCACCCACTGGAACCTGGTCGACCTGCTGCGCGCCCGTCACCCCGAGGTCACCGTCGTCCCCGACGCCCTCTTCATCGAGGACGACAACATCTGGACCGCCGCCGGCACCGCAGCCGGCATCGACCTCTGTCTCCACCTGGTCCGCCGCTCCCACGGTGCGGAAGCGGCCGCCACCATCGCCCGCTCGATGGTCACCGCCCCCTTCCGCACCGGCACCCAGGCCCAGTTCATCGAACACGCCACACCCCACACCGACCGCGACGCCGACGCCCTCGCCGCCGTCCGCGAACACGCGCTCCGCCACCTCCACGAACCGCTCACGGTCGCCGACCTGGCGGCTCACGCCGGCATGTCCCCGCGCACCTTCGCCCGCCACTTCACGGCGGCCACCGGCACCACCCCGCTTCGCTGGCTCCTCGACCAGCGCCTCGCCGCCGCCCAGAAACTCCTCGAACGCACCGACCTCCCCATGCCCGAGGTCGCCCGCCGCGCGGGTTTCGGCAGCGAGGTCACGATGCGCCAGCACTTCGCATCGCGCCTCGCCACCAGCCCACGCGCCTACCGCGCCGCGTTCAGCGCCGGCTCCGCCACCGCGGGCAGCAGCCCGACCGCCCGGTAGGCGGCATCCACGACCGGCCGGGCCATCGACCGCGCCCGCTCCGCACCATCCCTGAGCACCCCCTCCACGAACACCGGGTCGGCGCACAACTCCTGGTGCCTGGCCCGCACGGGCCGCAGCACCTCCACCACCGCCTCGGCGGTGTCCTTCTTCAAAGCGCCGTACGACTCGTACACGTCTGCCAGGGCCTGCGGGTTCCCGCCCGTGCACGCCGCGAGGATCTCCAGCAGGTTCGCGACGCCGGGCCGCCCCTCCCGGTCGTACACGACCTCCCGCCCGCTGTCGGTCACGGCCCGCACGACCTTCTTCCGTACGACGTCCGGCTCGTCCAGCAGGTAGACGATGCCGGGACCCGAGTCGTCGCTCTTGCCCATCTTCGACGTCGGTTCCTGGAGGTTCATGACCCGTGCCCCCACCGGCGGATGCGTGGCCCTGGGCACCACGAACGCCTGCCCGTACCGCTGGTTGAACCGCAGGGCCAGGTCCCGGGTCAGCTCCACGTGCTGGGCCTGGTCGTCTCCGACCGGCACCTCCTCCGTCCCGTACGCCAGGATGTCCGCCGCCATCAGCACCGGATAGGTGAGCAGCGACAGCCGCACGCTCCCGCCCCGCGCACGCTCCCGCGCGGCCTTCTCCTTGTACTGGATCATCCGGCGCATCTCGCCGTCGGTGGCCACGCACTCCAGCACGTACGACAACCGCGTGTGCTCGTCCACATGGCTCTGCACGAAGAGGGTGCACAACTGCGGATCCAGCCCGGCCGCGAGCAGCAGCGTCGCGGCCTGCCGACTCAGCCGGCGCACCCGCGCGGGGTCGTGGTCCACGGTGAGGGCGTGCAGGTCGACCACACAGAACAGCGCGTCCGCCCGATGCTGATCGACCTCGGCCCACTGCCGCATGGCCCCCAGGTAGTTCCCCAGCGTCAGATGTCCGGTCGGCTTGACCCCGCTGAAGACCCGCTTCATCTCTCCACCTCCTGGTCGAGGCCGTCGCGCCCGGCCGGCCGACCCCCGGAGGGAGAAACAGAAACGGCCGCCGAGGCGGCGGCCGTTGAGTGCGTACGTCAGTCCGGCCGCCGTCAGGCGGCCCACCACAGCTGGGCACTGCACGTATGCGTAGTCATGCGGACCAGCGTACGCCTCCGGGTGCCTCTGGGCCCTGGGTTGACACACCCCGGGCGCATACGTAGTGTTCTCCGAGTTGTCCGACGTGAGCGCCGACTCCGGTCGGTCCCCGGGCAGCCATTCCGCAAGTACCAACCACTCCTCGGCGAGCAGTCGATTCGTCTGCCGTCGTGTCATTGGCGTGTGTATTCGCGAAATGAGGAATCCGTGTTCGAAAGGACGCGGCCCCGATTGGCTTCGGGGCCGGGGAATCCGCTAAAGTCTCACTCGTCGGAACGGCCCAACAGCCGGGAAGGCAACCCCCTCTGACGGGGAATCGGGCCCGAAAAGATCTGATAGAGTCGGAACCGCCGGAAAGGAAACCGCGAGAGCGGGAGCCTGGAAAGCACCGAGGAAATCGGACCGGGAAACGGTCTGATAGAGTCGGAAACGCAAGACCGAAGGGAAGCGCCCGGAGGAAAGCCTGAGAGAGTCTCTCGGGTGAGTACGAAGGAAGCGTCCGTTCCTTGAGAACTCAACAGCGTGCCAAAAATCAACGCCAGATATGTTGATACCCCGTCCCCGGCCGTGATGGTCGAGGATGAGGTTCCTTTGAAGAATACACAGCGAGGACGCTGTGAACGGTCGGGCCTATTCCGCCTGGCCGTTCCGCTCTCGTGATGTGT
>NZ_JBIVKQ010000020.1:0-19943 GCF_044750845.1 Streptomyces sp. NPDC088766
TTGGTTTTTTTTTCTGTGCCTTAACCACCCCCCCCCCCCCCCCCCCCCGGGGGGCCGGGGGGGGGGCCCCCCCCCCCCCCCCCGGGGGGGGGGGGGGGGGGGCCCCGCGGGGGGGGGGCCCCCCCCCGACGCCGTACGGCCGTGATCAGCCCATGAACTTCTTGAACTCGTCGGGGAGCTCGAAGTCCTGGCCGGCCTGCTGGCCCGGCAGGCCGAGGGCGCCGCCCTGGGCCCCGGCGGCCCTGCGGGCGGCCTCCTCCTGCTCCTGCAGCTTGCGCTTCATCGGGTTGCCGGAGCGCTGCTTGCCCTTGGCCTTCTTGGGCTGCTTCCGGGCGCGGCCGGGACCGCCGCCCATGCCCGGCATCCCCGGCATGCCCGGCATCCCGCCGCCCTGGGCCATGCGGGACATCATCTTGCGGGCCTCGAAGAACCGCTCGACCAGGCCCTTCACGGCGCTGACCTCGACACCGGAGCCCTTGGCGATACGGGCGCGGCGCGAGCCGTTGATGATCGTCGGGTCCTGGCGCTCGCCCGGGGTCATGGACTTGATGATCGCGGCCGTACGGTCGACGTCGCGCTCGTCGATGTTCTGGATCTGGTCCTTGATCTGGCCCATGCCCGGCAGCATGCCGAGCAGCTTGGAGATCGACCCCATCTTCCTGACCTGTTCCATCTGGGACAGGAAGTCGTCCAGGGTGAAGTCCTGGCCCTTCTTGGACGCCAGCTTGGAGGCCATCTTCTCGGCCTCTTCCTGGCTGAACGTCTTCTCCGCCTGCTCGATCAGGGTGAGCAGGTCACCCATGTCGAGGATGCGGGAAGCCATCCGGTCCGGGTGGAACGCGTCGAAGTCGTCGAGCTTCTCGCCGTTCGACGCGAACATGATCGGCTTGCCGGTGATCTGCCGGATCGACAGCGCGGCACCACCGCGGGCGTCGCCGTCGAGCTTGGAGAGCACCACGCCGTCGAAGCCGACGCCGTCGCGGAAGGCCTCGGCGGTGTTGACGGCGTCCTGGCCGATCATCGCGTCGACGACGAAGAGGATCTCGTCGGGCGAGACGGCGTCGCGGATGTCCGCGGCCTGCTGCATCAGTTCGGCGTCGATGCCGAGCCGGCCGGCGGTGTCCACGATCACGATGTCGTGGACCTTGGACTTCGCGAAGTCGATGGAGTCCTTGGCGACCTGGACCGGGTCACCGACGCCGTTGCCCGGCTGCGGCGCGTAGACGGCCACGCCGGCCCGCTCGGCGACGACGCTGAGCTGGTTGACGGCGTTGGGGCGCTGGAGGTCGGCGGCGACGAGCAGCGGCGAGTGGCCCTGCTCCTTCAGCCAGCGGCCGAGCTTGCCCGCGAGGGTGGTCTTGCCCGCACCCTGGAGACCGGCCAGCATGATCACGGTGGGCGGGGTCTTGGCGAAGCGCAGCCGGCGGGTCTCGCCGCCGAGCACGTGGACAAGCTCGTCGTTGACGATCTTGAGAACCTGTTGGGCGGGATTCAGCGCCTTGGAGACCTCGGCTCCCAAGGCCCTTTCCTTGACGTTCTTGATGAACGACCGGACGACCGGCAGGGCCACGTCGGCCTCGAGGAGCGCGATACGGATCTCGCGCGCTGTGGCGTCGATGTCCGCCTCGGACAACCTGCCTTTGCCGCGGAGGTTTTTGAAAGTCGCGCTGAGGCGGTCGGAGAGGGTATCGAACACGGTGGCGTCGGTCCTCGAAGTCGGGGGCGGAACTGGGCTGCCCTCCAGAGTATCCGCCCCGGCGGGCGAATCGCCCCCGCCCGCTGCAGCGAGCGGACGGGGGCGGATCCCCGCGTCGGCGGGGAGCGACCGAAGGCCGTGACAAGTTCGTCGTTCACGGTCGGACCGTCCCCGCGTCACCGGGGAGCACACCCGATCGACGCGCGGAACGACCACAGGGTCAGGCCCGCAACGTCTCCTCCAGCTTCCGGGCCACCGTCACCGCCTCCTCGCCGGGCAGGGGCGAGCCGTTCGGCCAGGTCACGTAGAAGGCGTCGACCGCGTTCGCGCCCAGCGTGCTGACGTGCGCGCTGCGCATCCGCACGCCCGCGTCCTCCAGCGCCCGCCCGATCCTGAACAGCAGGCCCGGCGCGTCCTGCGCGCGCACCTCGATCACGGTGGCCAGGTGGGAGGCCGCCGAGGCGACGGTCACGCGCGGCGGGGGCGCGACCACGCCCCGGCGCCGGGGGTAGGCCGCGTCGCGTTCCGCGAGCCGGCCCGCGATGTCCAGGGAGCCGTCCAGGGCGCGGACCAGGTCGGCGCGGAGCCGGGCGGCCTGGGGCAGCGAGCCGTACTCCGCCGCGACCCGCCAGTTCAGCAGCAGGACGGAGCCCTCGACGCCGGAGGGCAGCTCCAGCGCCCGCAGCTCCGCCGTGCGCACGGTCAGCCGGTGCACGGCGAGCACACCGGCCACCGCGGGCAGCACGCCCGGCTGCTCGGGTACGGCGATGAGCAGTTCCACACCGAGCGGCTCGGGATCGCCGGCCGGCTGCTCCACGGGGTCGGCCGGGGGCTCGGTCTGGGCGCGCAGTGACAGCACGGGGCTGCCGGTGGCGACCGCCTCGATGGCGAGCCGTTCCTGTTCGGCGGTGGCCGCGGCGGCCTCGGGCTCCTCGGGAACGTCCCCGGCGAGCACCGCCGAGACGCGTTTGACCAGGTCCGCCACGAGCGAGCCCCGCCAGGTGGACCAGGCGGCCGGGCCGGTGGCCAGCGCGTCGGCCTCGGTCAGCGCGTGCAGCAGTTCCAGGGTGCCCTGGGAGCCGACCGCCTCGGCGACCGAGCGGACCGTGGCGGGGTCCTCCAGGTCGCGGCGGGTGGCCGTCTCGACGAGCAGCAGGTGGTGGCGTACGAGTGTGGACAGGACGGCCACGTCGGTGCGGTCGAAGCCGATGCGGGCGGCCACGTCCTTGACGATGATCTCGCCGGCCACGGAGTGGTCGCCGGGCCAGCCCTTGCCGATGTCGTGCAGCAGGGCGGCGACCAGCAGCAGGTCGGGGCGGCTGACGCGGCGGGTGAACTCGGAGGCGCGCACGGCGGTCTCGATGAGGTGCCGGTCGACGGTCCAGATGTGCACGGCATTGCGCTGGGGGCGGCAGCGCACCCGTTCCCAGTCGGGCAGCAGCCGGGTGATCAGCCCTTCGGCCTCCAGCGCCTCCCAGACCTCGACGGTGGGCTGTCCCGAGCCGAGCAGGGTGACGAGCTGTTCGCGGGCCTCGGCGGGCCAGGGCGTGGGCAGGGGGCGCACGGTCGCGGCGAGGCGCCGTACGGCGTGCAGGGACAGCGGGAGGCCGGCCTGGGCGGCGGCGGCCGCGGCGCGCAGGGGCAGCACGGGGTCGCGTTCGGGGCGTGCGGCACGGGCGAGCACGACCTCGCCGTCCTGCTCGACGACCCCTTCGGCCAGCGGCGACCGCTCGGGCGCGGGTTTGCCGCCGCCCAGCATGGCGCGCAGCCGGGGCCGCATCGAGCGCGATCTGAGCACGCGCCCCACCTCACGCCAGGTGACGTCGCTGGCGTACGAGATGACGCGCGCGGCCTCGTACACCTGGCGCAGCAGGGTGTCGGCGTCGAGGAGGCCCAGTTCGGCGGCGACCTGGTCCTGTTCCTGGAGGGCCAGCCGGTCGGTGGCGCGGCCGGTCGTCAGGTGCAGGGCGTCGCGGACGTCGAGGAGCCGGCGCCGGGCGTCGTCGAGGCCCTCGCGGGGCGCGTCGGCGAGCCAGGAGGCGGCGACGGCACGCAGGGCGGTGGCGTCGCGCAGACCGCCGCGGGCCTCCTTGAGGTCGGGTTCCAGCAGGTACTGCAGCTCGCCCTGGCGTTCGGCGCGCTCGGCGCACAGTTCCTGGAGTTCGGGCAGCCGCTTGGGCGCCTGGTTGCGCCAGTCGGCCAGTACGGCCGTCCGCAGTCCCGCCGTCAGCCCCGGGTCGCCCGCGAGGTGGCGGGCGTCGAGCAGGCCGAGCTGGACCTTGAGGTCCTCGCCGGCGGTCCTGCGGGCCTCGGCCGGGGTGCGGACGGAGTGGTCGAGGGCGAGGCCGAGGTCCCAGACCGGGTACCAGAGGCGGTCGGCGAGGGCGGCGACGGCCTGCGGGTCGGCGCCGTCGTGCAGCAGGAGGAGGTCGAGGTCGCTGCGCGGGGACAGCTCGCCGCGGCCGTAGCCGCCGACGGCGACCAGGGAGACGCCCCGCAGTTCCCGGCTGCCGGCGGTGAACAGGCCGGCCAGCCAGTCGTCGGTCAGTTCGGAGAGGGCGCACCGGCGCGGCGGCCCGGACCGCGCCCCCTCGGTGAGGAGGTGCAGCCGGGCCGCCGCGTAGCCGCTGGGTCCCGAGTCCTCTGCATCCTTGCGCATGTCCGTACTCGTCACCCAGTGGCTCCTGTTCCGTTCCTCTGTCAGAGCGCGTCCGGGCCGCGCTCGCCGGTGCGGACCCGCACGGCGGTCTCGACCGGGAGGGACCAGACCTTGCCGTCACCGATCTTGCCGGTGCGGGCCGCCTTGACGACGACGTCGATCAGCTGTTCGGCGTCGTCGTCCTCGACCAGCACCTCGATGCGGATCTTGGGGACGAGGTCGACCGTGTACTCGGCACCGCGGTAGACCTCGGTGTGTCCCCGCTGACGACCGTAACCGCTCGCCTCGGTGACCGTGAGGCCGTGGACGCCGAAGGCCTGGAGGGCTTCCTTGATCTCGTCGAGCCGGTGCGGCTTCACGACGGCGGTGATGAGCTTCATGCGTCCACCTTCTTGCTGGCAGTGTCGGCCACCGGGCCCGTGACGTTGGTCCGGGCGGCACCGCCGCCCGCACCGCTGAAGTCGTACGCGGTCTCGGCGTGCTCGGCCTGGTCGATGCCCGCCACCTCGTCGTCCTCGGGGACCCGCATGCCGATCGTCCGGTCCAGCAGGAAGGCGAGGACCGCGGAGACCACCAGCGAGTAGCCGAGGACCGCGAAGACACCGGCGCACTGCTTCCAGAACTGGTCGAGACCGCCGCCGTAGAAGAGGCCCTGGACGTCGGACTGGCCCTTGCCGCTGGCGAAGAAGCCGATCAGCAGGGAGCCGACGACTCCGCCGACCAGGTGAACGCCGACCACGTCGAGCGAGTCGTCGTAGCCGAACTTGTACTTCAGGCCGACGGCCATGGCGCACAGGACACCGGCGATGGCGCCGACTGCGATCGCGCCGAGCGGGGAGACCGCACCGCCGGAGGGCGTGATGGCGACCAGGCCGGCGACGGCGCCGGAGGCGGCGCCCAGCGTGGTGAACGCGCCGTGGCGGATCTTCTCGTAGATCAGCCAGGCCAGCATGGCGGCGGCGGTGGCGACCTGCGTGTTGACGAACATCAGCGCGCCGACGCCGTCGTCGTTGCCGAGCCACGAGCCGGCGTTGAAGCCGAACCAGCCGAACCACAGCAGACCGGCGCCGAGCATGACCAGCGGGAGGCTGTGCGGGCGCATCGGGTCCTTCTTGAAGCCGACGCGCTTGCCGATGACCAGGATCACGCCGAGGGCCGCGGCACCGGCGTTGATGTGGACGGCCGTACCACCGGCGAAGTCGATCACGCCGAGTTCGAAGGCCCAGCCGCCGGCGCCCCACACCCAGTGGGCGACCGGGAAGTACACGATCGTGGCCCACAGGGTGATGAACAGCGCCCAGGCGGAGAACTTCACGCGGTCCGCGAGCGCTCCGCTTATCAGGGCGGGCGTGATGATGGCGAACATCAGCTGGAAGACCAGGAAGACGAAGACCGGGATGGTGTAGCCGTCCCACAGCTCCGTCAGGCCGATGTTGCTGAGGCCGACCCAGTCGGAGTTCCAGCCGATGATCGAGCCGGAGTCGGTGCCGAAGGCGAGGGAGAAGCCGTAGAGCACCCACAGGACGGTGACGATCCCCAGGCTGATGAAGCTCATCATCAGCATGTTCAGGGTGCTCTTGACGCGGACCATGCCTCCGTAGAAGAAGGCCAGGCCCGGGGTCATGAGCATCACCAGGGCGGAACAGATGAGCATGAAGCCTGTGTTCGCGGACGACAGCGTGGGTGCGTCCGCCGCAAGCGTGATGGCTGGTGCCATCGGCGTCTCCTCGTCGTTGGTACGGCCCCGTGCGGGCGAAGCCAGAGCGGGATTGAGGGGTGGGCCGGTTATGCGCCATGAGATTGACGCAGCGCCGTTTCGGTGGACGCCCCTCGTTGTTTCGCCGCCGTGACGAAGGCACCTCGCGCGTTACGCCTCGATGAACTGGCCGATGCTCCCCGAGCGGATCGTTATCGTGGCGCAACCTTCTTCGGAGCAACGCGAACCGGCCGCGGTCGGCCTTCCGATGACCTGGCACGGGGGAGCCGAGTCGGGCAGTTCGGGAAGGCCGGCCGCGGCCGGGGTCCAGGGGTTTCGCCGGGTCTCAGACCGCTTCCGCGGTCTCCGGGAGTTCCACGGCGAGCCGGTCGGTGAGATCGACGACCTCGGTGAGGTCCCCGAAGTCGCGGACGGCCGTGTCGACGGTCTTTCGGATACGAGTGTTGACCCGCTCGGAGCGCACTTTTTTCGCCGCTTTCATGGCCTGCTCGGCGAGCACGGCGCTCTGCTCGGGCTCCTGGCGCAGCAGGTGCACGGTGGCCATGCCGATGAGGTTGAGCGCGTAGGACCGCTGGTGCTCGCCGTCCTTCGCGAAGAGGTCCACGGCCTTCTGCATCAGCGGCTCGGCCAGCGAGGCGTACGCGGGGCTGCGGCCGGCCACATAGGCCAGGTCGCGGTAGGAGTGGGAGTTCTCGCCGTACAGCTCGGCCTCGGAGAAGAAGCGGATCCAGTCGGGGTCGGGCTCGTCCCAGTCGCCGGCGTCGGCGAAGGTGTCCTCGGCCATCCTGACGGCCCGCTTGCACCGGCCGGGCTGGCCCATGTTGGCGTAGGCGCGGGCCTCCATCGCATACAGCATCGACTGGGTGCGCGGGCTCGCGCAGTCCCGGCTGCCGTACTGCGCGAGGTGGATCAGTTCCAGGGCGTCCTCGGGCCGGCCGAGGTGGATCATCTGCCGGCTCATGCTGGACAGCACGTACGAGCCGAGGGGGCGGTCACCGGCCTCCTTGGCGGCGTGCAGCGCGAGCACGAAGTACTTCTGCGCGGTGGGCTGGAGCCCCACGTCGTACGACATCCACCCGGCCAGTTCGGCCAGTTCGGCGGCGACCTTGAAGAGCTTCCTGCTGGTGGCCTCGGGTTGCGGTTCCTGGAGGAGTTCCGTCACCTCGTGGAGCTGGCCGACGACCGCTTTTCGGCGCAGTCCGCCGCCGCACTGGGCGTCCCACTGGCGGAACATGGCGGTGGTGGACTCCAGCAGCTCCAGTTCGGGCCTGGAGAGCCGGCCGCGGGCGCGGCTGGTCGGGAGGGAGTCGGTGTCCTCGTACGGGGCGGGCGGGGAGGGGACGAGCCAGCGCTGCATGGGCTCGATGAGGGTGGGGCCCGCGGACAGGGCCAGCGAGGATCCGAGGAAGCCGCGCCGCGCCAGCATCAGGTCGCTGCGCGAGAACTCGCTGAGCAGGGCCACCGTCTGCGGGCCCGTCCAGGGGAGGTCGACGCCGGTCGCGGAGGGTGCCTGGCGCGCGGTGCGCAGGCCGAGGTCCTCGACGGAGACGACGCAGCCGAACCGCTCGGAGAACAGGTCGGACAGGATGCGGGGGATCGGCTCACGGGGGTTCTCGCCGTCCAGCCAGCGGCGCACGCGCGATGTGTCGGTGGAGATGTGGCTGGCACCCAACTGGCGTGCCCTGCGGTTGACTTGACGAGCGAGTTCACCCTTGGACCAGCCGCTGCGCACGAACCAGGAAGCGAGCAGGTCGTTCGGGCGCTTGTCCGCGTGCACGGCGCTCCCCGCGCCCGTACCGCCTTCGCCGTTGCCGCTCACTGGAACGCCCCCATCCCTGAGACCACTTGTCGCTCTGATGCGCCAAGCCTTATCAGAATGCCGGTAAATACGGCCCGCCGTCCGGCGGTTCTCACCCTTCGAACAGGAAGCCGACTTGCCTCCGGCATACCCGCGCAGACATGTGCCCCCGGGCCTCGCACACTCAAAGTAGTCCTACGATCACGCCTCCAGCCACGGCGGTCCCGGAAACGCCACCATTCGCCACCCCTACGAATGAACTCACGGTGGCGCGCAGGCGATTCACTTGACAGAGGTCGGCCGGGGCGGGCGGAACGGTGCACTCAGGGGCGCGCGCCACCCGCCACACCACCCCGGACGCTTCCAGGCGCCGTCTGGAACAGGCGGCAGCGGGAAGGCGTCAGCACACAGAGTCACTTCGCACGTCCGCTGCGTAACCATCGGTGCGTCGGACCCGTTGGAGGGGGCATGGGCTTCACGATCGGCGGCATCCGCGAGATCCGCTCCGGCACACGCAGGCGCGGTCGCTCGTCCGAGTGCACCGCGGTCGCCGAGTTCACCGGGCTGTGGGGCTGGGACGTGGTGCCGGGCGCGCGCGCCGCGGCCGGCGCCTGTTCCTGCGGCCGCGGCGACTGCCGCCGGCCCGGTGCGCACCCCCTGGACTTCGCGCCCCGGGTGCCGGCCGGCGCCACCCTCGACGACGTGACGAGAACCTGGGCGGACTTCCCCGGCGCCGCCGTGATGCTGGAGGTCGGCCGCTCCTTCGACGTGATCGAGGTGGCCGAACCGGCCGGGCGCCGCGCGCTGGTGCGCCTGGAGCGCATGGGCCTGCCGCTCGGACCGGTGACCGCCACCCCCGAGGGCCGCGCCCAGTTCCTGGTCGCCCCCGGCGCCGCCGCCGACCTGTCCGGCCTGCTCTACCGCATGGGCTGGGACGACCCGACCTCCCTCGACCTGCGCGGCCTCGGTCCCGGTACGTACATCACGGCGCCGCCCTCCGACCGCGGCGGCCTCGGCCCGGTGCGCTGGCTGCGCCCGCCGGCGCTGGACTCGGCGACCAGGCCCCCGGCGGCCCGGCTGCTGCTGGGCACGCTGGCGTACGTGGCACACCGGTCACGCGCGTAGCCCCGGCTCGGCGGCCGGGCCGCGGCCGGCGGCGCGGCTCCGGTCCAGGCCCAGGCTCACGGCGTACACAGCGAAGCGCCCGTCCCCCGACTGCACCTCGGGGGCGGGCGCTTCTTCGTCACCGGTTACCGCGTGGGGTCCCTGGTCACTCGCCGATGAGAGCGTCAACGAACGCCTCCGGCTCGAACGGCGCCAGGTCGTCCGCGCCCTCGCCGAGCCCGATGAGCTTGACCGGCACGCCCAGCTCGCGCTGGACGGCGATCACGATGCCGCCCTTGGCCGTGCCGTCGAGCTTGGTCAGCACGATGCCGGTGATGTCGACGACCTCGGCGAACACCCGGGCCTGCACGAGGCCGTTCTGCCCGGTGGTGGCGTCGAGGACGAGGAGCACCTCGTCGAGCGGGGCGTGCTTCTCCACGACCCGCTTGACCTTGCCCAGCTCGTCCATGAGGCCGGTCTTGGTGTGCAGCCGGCCGGCGGTGTCGATGAGGACCACGTCGACCCCCGTCTCCTTGCCCTCCTTCACCGCGTCGAAGGCGACGGAGGCGGGATCACCGGCCTCGGGACCGCGCACGGTGTGGGCACCGACGCGCTCGCCCCAGGTCTGGAGCTGGTCGGCGGCGGCGGCCCGGAAGGTGTCGGCGGCGCCCAGGACGACCGTACGGCCGTCGGCGACGAGCACGCGCGCGAGCTTGCCGGTGGTGGTGGTCTTGCCGGTGCCGTTGACGCCGACGACCATCACGATGCCGGGCTTGCGGCCCTCGGGCTCGGTCTTCACCGTGCGGTCGACCTCGGTGCCGACCAGCTTGAGCAGCTCGTCGCGCAGCAGGCCGCGCAGTTCGTCGGACGTGCGGGTGCCGAGCACCTTCACGCGCTCCCGCAGCCGTTCGACCAGCTCCTGCGTGGGCATGACGCCGACGTCGGCGGTGAGAAGGGTGTCCTCGATCTCCTCCCAGGTGTCCTCGTCGAGGTGCTCGCGCGAGAGCAGCGTGAGCAGGCCCTGGCCGAGGGCGTTCTGGGAGCGGGAGAGGCGGGCGCGGAGGCGGACCAGCCGCCCCGCGGTGGGCTCCGGGATCTCGATCCGGGGAGCCTCGACAACGGGAGGCTCCTCGACGGCGGTGGGTGCGCCGCCGCCGAGGTCCACCTCCTCGATCGTGCGGCGCGGTTCTTCGCGTGGCGTCTCGGCCTCGTCGCCGACGTGCGGCTCGGCCGGAGGCGCGGTGATGTCGGGCGCGGTCGGGGGCGGCGGCGGCAGCGGCTTCTTCCGCCGGCTGCCGACGATGAGCCCGCCGAGCGCGACGAGCACGACCACGGCGATGACTACAGCAAGGATGACGGTTTCCATAACGCGTCCAGTATGGCGTGGCCTCCCACTCGGACGTTCGTTGTCCACGCGGGGCCCCGCCCCCCGAAGGGCCGGGCCGGCCCGCCCGTCCGGCTTTTCGTCGGCCGGGAAGCCCCGGGGGCAAGGTCACCGCAACGCCGGTGTGCGCAGCCGCGCCGGCCGCCCTCGCCGGGGTGCGCGCACAGGTGCGCTCGGGGCGTGTCGTGACCCGTCCGGGTTGATCGCGGCTCGCCCCTTCGGCCGGCCCCTGGAGGAGGGCCACCGCGGCCTGCGGCTGTTCTGCGAGGGCGTGCCGCCCCGGCTCACCGTGTGAACCGGGGCGGCACGCCTCACGGGTGTCGAGGAGAAGGGCGGCGGGGACTTGGCCCGTCTCCTCGAGTCCAGGTGCCTCGGTACGAGGCTCAGCCCATTTCCTCCAGCGTCTTGCCCTTCGTCTCCTTGACGTACCTGAGGACGAAGGGGATGGAGAGCGCGGCGAAGACCGTGTAGATCACGTAGGTCGCGGAGAGGTTCCAGTCGGCCAGGGACGGGAAGCTCGCGGTGATGGCCCAGTTGGCGATCCACTGGGCGGCGGCGGCCACGCCGAGCGCGGCGGCGCGGAGCTTGTTGGGGAACATCTCGCCGAGGAAGACCCACACCACCACGCCCCACGACAGGGCGAAGAAGAGGACGAAGACGTGGGCGGCGATCAACGCGACCCAGCCCTGGGTGGCGGGCAGCTTGCCGTCGACCAGGTCGAAGGAGAACGCCCAGGCCTCCAGCGCCAGGCCGATCGCCATGCCGACGGAGCCGATGAGGGCGAGCGGCCTGCGGCCGACACGGTCCACGAAGATCATCGCGATGACGGTGCCGAGGATGTTGATGATCGACGTGGTGAAGGAGTAGAAGAACGAGTCCGTCGGGTCGACGCCGACCGACTGCCACAGCGTCGAGGAGTAGTAGAACGCGACGTTGATGCCGACGAACTGCTGGAAGACCGACAGGCCGATACCGATCCAGACGATCGGCTTGAAGAAGAAGGAGCCGCCGAGCAGGTCCTTGAAGCTGGACCGGTGCTCGCTGTTCATGGCGTGCTCGATCCCGGCGATCCGGGCGTCGAGGTCGACGTCCTTGCCCTCGACCTCCATCAGGATCTCCCGGGCCCGCTCGCGCTTGCCCACGGAGATCAAAAAGCGCGGGGACTCGGGGATCGCGAAGGAGAGCAGGCCGTACAGGACGGCCGGGACCACCATCACGCCGAGCATGACCTGCCAGGCCTCCAGGCCCATGATCCGCCCGCGCTGGTCGCCGCCGGCGGCGTTGAGCAGACCCCAGTTGACCAGCTGCGACACCGCGATGCCGATGACGATCGCGGCCTGCTGGAAGGAGCCGAGGCGGCCGCGGTAGGCGGGCGGGGCCACCTCGGCGATGTAGGCCGGGCCGATGACCGAGGCCATGCCGATGGCGAAGCCGCCGACGACCCGCCACAGCGCGAGGTCCCACAGCGAGAAGGGCAGCGCCGAGCCGACGGCGCTGACCGTGAACAGCGCGGCGGAGATCTGCATGCAGCGGATACGGCCGATGCGGTCGGCCATGCGGCCGGCGGTCGCGGCACCCACGGCACAGCCGATCAGGGCGATCGCGATGACCTGGGCCAGGGCCGCGGAACCGACGTCGTAGCGGTCCCGGACGGCCTCCACGGCACCGTTGATGACCGAGCTGTCGTAGCCGAAGAGGAAGCCGCCCATCGCGGCCGCCGCCGCGATGAAGACGACGTGCCCGAGATGATCGGGGTGAGCCGTCCCGGCTCCTGACTTGGCCGACTGCGCTGTGCTGGTCACGTGTACTCCTCGGGCCACCCGGCAACGCTGCCGGGCGTGGGGGGCGAGCCGTTTCAGGTGAGGGTTCCCGTGGCGTGCGAATCAACACCACTCACACCTGAAGGCAAAAGCAACGTTGCAGAGACTATGCCTTCAAGTTTCGAAGTCAATAGTTCGGCAGCTGTGAGCTTTTCCCCACGCGAGTCAAGGCCTGCGTTTACTTCTTGAAGACTTGAAAAGATGCTGGTCACACTAGATGTAGACCGCATGGTGTTTCAGCGAAGGCGCTGTGAGATGACCTTCGACACACCATCGCCCTGCATGGACACGCCGTAGAGCGCGTCGGCGACCTCCATCGTGCGCTTCTGGTGCGTGATCACGATCAGCTGCGAGGACTCCTGGAGCTCCTGCATGATCCGGATCAGCCGCTGGAGGTTGGTGTCGTCGAGGGCCGCCTCGACCTCGTCCATGACGTAGAAGGGGCTGGGCCGGGCCTTGAAGATCGACACGAGCATCGCGACCGCGGTCAGCGACCGCTCGCCGCCCGAGAGCAGGCTGAGCCGCTTGACCTTCTTGCCGGGCGGCCGGGCCTCGACGTCCACGCCCGTGGTGAGCATGTTGTCGGGGTCGGTCAGGATCAGCCGTCCCTCGCCCCCCGGGAACAGACGGCTGAACACGCCCTCGAACTCACGGGCGGTGTCGCGGAACGCCTCGGTGAAGACCTGCTCGACGCGCTCGTCGACCTCCTTCACCACCCGAAGAAGGTCGGCGCGCGTCTTCTTCAGGTCCTCCAGCTGCTCGCTGAGGAACTGGTGGCGCTCCTCCAGCGCGGCGAACTCCTCCAGGGCGAGCGGGTTCACCTTGCCGAGCTGCTGGTACGCGCGCTCGGCAGCCCTCAGCCGTTTCTCCTGCTCCGCCCGGACGAAGGGCCGGGACCGGTTGCGCGGGTCCTCGGGGTCCTCGGGCAGCGCCTCGCCCTCGGCGGGCGGCGAGGGCGGCACCGGCTGGTGCGGACCGTACTCGGAGACCAGTCCCGCCGGCTCGACGCCCAGCTCCTCCAGGGCCTTCGTCTCCAACTGTTCGATCCGCAGCCGCTTCTCGGCGCCGAGCACCTCTCCCCGGTGGACCGAGTCCGTCAGCTTGTCGAGTTCCGCCTTGAGGTCGCGCCCGGCGGTCCGCGCGGCGGCCAGCTCCTGCTCCCGGCGCGCCTTGGCGGCGTCGGCGGCGACCCGCTCCCGTTCGGCCCGACCGAGCGACACCTCGACGTGCGCGAGCAACTGCCGCGCACCGGCGGCGACGGCCTGCGCGACGGCGGCCTCGTGCCGCAGCCGGGCCCGGCGCTGCTCGGCACGCGCGCGTGCCTCACGTTCCGCCCGCGCGGCCCGGTCCAGCGAGTCGGCCCGCCCGGCGAGCCCCTTGACCCGCTCCTCGTGCGTGCGGACCTGGAGGCGCGCCTCCATCTCGGTCTGCCGCGCGTTCGCCCCGTCGGCGGCGAGCCGGTCCCGCACGGAGGTGTCGGGCTCCTCCTGCACCGGCATCTCCTCGGCGACGGCAAGCCGTTCGGCCAGCTCCTCGGCCTCTGCCACGGCCCGGTCGAGCGCGTCCTGCGCACGGGCGGCCGCGGCGGCGGACCTCTCGGCCTCCCCCGCGGCGCCGCGCGCCTGCCCGGCGAGCCGCCCGAGCTGCTGGGCGACGGCCGACTTCTCCCGGTCGGCGGCCAGCCGCCGCTCCCCCAGTTCCTCGACCGAAGCGGCGCACTCCCGGCGCCGCTCCCCCGCCGCCCGCTGGGCCTCGGCCAGCTCCTCGCAGCGCACCGCCAGCTCCTCCAGCTCGGCGGCGGCCTCGTCGACGGAGGCCTGCACCTCCAGCAGACTGGGTGCCCCGGCGGACCCGCCCTGCGCGAAGTACGCGCCGAGCAGATCCCCCTCGGCGGTGACGGCGGTCAGTTCGGGCCGCGCGTGGACGAGATCCTCGGCGTCCTCCAACGTCTTGACGACGACCACGCCCCCCAGCAGCCGCCGTACGGCGGGCATCAGCTCGGCGGGGGCACGGACCAGGTCGGCGGCGAGGGGGTAGCCGGCCGCGGTGGACCCCACGGCCCCGGCGCGGGCGGTCCCGTCGACGGCGGCCGACGGCACGGTGGCGGCACCCCCGCCGGCGTCGGCGCCCGTGGCTCCGGCCGGGGCCGGCGTGCTGCCGCCGGGTCCGGTGCCGGGGTGTTCCGCCGGGCCGGCACCGGACCCGGCACCCGACGTTCCCGTGCCCTCGGCCCGGCCCGACGACGGCCCCGTGGCCGACGGTCCCTCGGCGGCGCCGCGCTCCGGATCTGCGGTGACGGGCCCTGCGGGTGGCTCCTGCGGTGCGCCCGCCAGCAGGAGCGCCGCCCGGCCCGCGTCCTGTCTGCGCAGGAGGCGGAGGGCCTCGGCGGCGGCGGACGGGGTGGTGACGGCGACGGCGTCCGCCGCGGCGCCGAGGGCCGCGGCGAGCGGGACCTCGTGTCCGGGGGCGACGGTGAGGAGTTCCGCGGCGGGGCCGAGCAGGCCGGTGAGGCGGTCCTTCGCGTCGAGGAGCGCGCCCGTGCCGTCCTTGCGGCGCAGGCCCATGGCGAGGGCCTCGTGGCGGGCCTGGGTGGCGGCACGCCTGCGTTCGGCGCCGGTGACCGCCTCGCGGGCGGCGGTCGAGGCGGTCTCGGCCTCGGCGAGCCGCCGCTTGGCCTCGTCGTGCCGCTCGCCCAGTTCCTGATCGCCCGCGTCCAGCCCGTCGACCTCCGCCTTCAGGGCCTCGTACTCCTCCTGCGCCGTGACCGCCCGTTCCTGCGCCTCGTCGCGGGCGGCGGCCAGGCGGTCGATCTCGGCCTGGGCGGAGGCGGCGCGGGAACGGGCGGCGTTGACCTGGCCGTGCAGCCGGGCGAGTCCCTCGCGCCGGTCGGCGATCGCGCGGGCGACGTCCTTCAGCCGCCGTTCCTCGACCGCCAGCTCCCGCTCCAGATCGGCGCGGTGGGAGACGGTGTCGTCGAGGGCGTGCTGGGCCGCTTCGAGGGCGGCCTCCAGCTCCGCCTCCTGCTCGCGGACGCGGGTGGCCTCGCGCTCCAGGTCCTCGGGGTCGCGGCCGCGCCGCTCGTCGACCGGCGCGGAGGTGGCGCTCTGCACGCGGGCGTCGGCCAGCGAGACCGTGCCGCGGACGCGTTCGGCGAGCTGGGACAGCTCGTACCAGGTCTGCTGGGCCCGCTGGAGCCGGGGCGCGAGCCGCCGGACCTCGTCCTCCAGCAGGGCCTCGCGCCGGAGGGCCTCGCGCAGCTCCCGCTCGGCGGCGTCCTTGCGTTCCTTGAGGGCGGCCTCGTCGGCGATCTCCGCGGTGAGCGCCTCGCGCAGCCGTACGAGGTCGTCGGCGAGGAGGCGCAGGCGGGCGTCGCGCAGGTCGGCCTGGATGACGGCGGCGCGGCGGGCGACGGCGGCCTGCCGGCCCAGCGGCTTGAGCTGCCTGCGCAGTTCGTCCGTCAGATCCTGCACGCGCGCGAGGTTGGCCCGCATCGCGTCCAGTTTCCGGAGCGCCTTCTCCTTGCGCTTGCGGTGCTTGAGGACGCCGGCGGCCTCTTCGATGAACGCGCGGCGGCCCATGGGGTCGGCGTGCAGCACGGAGTCGAGCTGGCCCTGGCCGACGATGACGTGCATCTCGCGGCCGATCCCGGAGTCGGACAGCAGGTCCTGGATGTCGAGGAGCCGGCAGGTGTCACCGTTGATCTGGTACTCGCTGCCGCCGTTGCGGAACATGATCCGCGTGATGGTGACCTCGGCGTACTCGATGGGCAGGGCCCCGTCGGAGTTGTCGATGGTGAGGGACACCTCGGCGCGGCCCAGCGGGGGGCGGCCGGTGGTGCCGGCGAAGATGACGTCCTCCATCTTGCCGCCGCGCAGCGACTTGGCACCCTGCTCGCCCATGACCCAGCTGAGTGCGTCCACGACGTTGGACTTGCCCGAGCCGTTGGGCCCTACGACACACGTGATGCCCGGTTCGAACCGGAGTGTGGTCGCGGAAGCGAACGACTTGAACCCTCGGAGGGTCAGGGCCTTGAGGTGCACGCCGCTGGACTTTACCGCCCGGCGATGTCTCACTCCATGAACCCGCGGTTTCACCCGGGAGGGCGCAGGGCAGACCAGACGTTGAAAGCAGTGAAAGGATGCACGGGGAAAGAAAGAAGGGACGCCGAAGCGTCCCTTGCAGACTCTGCAGACTTAGCGGTCCGACGCGGTTTCATGAGCCGCCCGACCACTGCGTTTGCTGTTGTGGAGCAGTGCAGCGGTCAGGTGAGCGCAGGCTCCGCCTGGTGTGCGTCGATGCTCTCCATGAACCTGTCGTGAGACGCGGCAGCCGTCAGAGCGTCGTTCTCGGCCTGGATCCGTCCGAGCTCGTTTTCCAGGTCCTGGACGCGCTGCTGGAGCCGTCGCATCTCGGCGAGGAGTCGCGGGTCGGAGCCGCCGACGTAACCGAGAAGCGCCTTTGCCATGATGGATGGTCCTCCACAATGAGTGACCGACCGAAGCGGTGTGGGTCGTGAGGGATTCGCACCCGCGGTGTTGACCGGATCTTGCTGGTGTTGCCGTTCATCCATGCCAAACAGCTAGGTGCGCGGGGTGCTTTCAGCGTCTCACCAAAAAGTTTGACGGTCAACACGATCACGCCCCGTATCGGCGGGCAACCCTTGCGTGCACGGCGCGGAACGGCGGCGCGACGACTCCTCGGGACCCTCGGGGCGTGGCGATCATCCTTGCGTGCGGAGCCTGCCGACGCAAGCGATTCTCGGCACCACCTGCCTCTTTCTGCCGGGCACGGCTGCCGGAGGCGCTCAGCTCCGTGTCCGTGGGGCGGTTTCGCTCGCGATCGTCAGCGCATCGCGAAGCCGTCGTAGCCGCCGCGGGGTGTGTCCCATATCTCTGTGACTCCGTCCACGCGGCCGGGCGTGTCGTCACCCTGGAGCCAGTCGAGCAGTCCTTCGCAGCCCTTTCGGGAGCCCTCGGCGACCACCTGGACCCGTCCGTCGGCCAGATTGAGAGCAAAACCACTCAGGCCACCGATCTCCAGCGCCTTCGCCCGCGTGAACCAGCGGAAACCCACGCCCTGGACGTGTCCGCGCACCCAGGCGACCAGCCGTACATCCTCGCTCATGGGGGCAACCTAACCAGGCAATGTCACTCGGGACACTTCCTCCCCCAGCGGCATGGGGTACCGTCCCCACCCAATGAATCTCATATGAAACTCACTCGATCGAGTGAGTCAGGTTGACCATGGGGAGTCATGCGCCCCATCGGCGCCGGTCGGCCACGGGAGCCCCGCGGGCGCCAGGAGACCGAGGACTCCGCCCGGACCAGTTGGACGAGGAAGGCCAGAACATGGGACGCCACCGACGCTCCGCCGCCGGCCGCGCCACGGCGGCCGGCCACACCGACGGCTCGTACCCGGAAGGCCGCTCGCGGCGGGACGTGTACGGCGGCGACCACCCCACCATGGGCATCGCGCCCTACCTGAACCCGGAGGCGTACGCCGAGACGGTCGCCCGGAGCCAGGAGTACCTGTTCGCCCCGGACGACGACCGCGCGGCCGCCGAGGACACCGCGGTCTTCGCTTCGGACGGGTTCGCGCCGGGCGGCTTCGGATCGGACGGGTTCGCATCGGACGGCTTCGGATCGGACGGCTTCGCGCCGGGCCGCGGCTCCGCACACGGTGCCGTTGGCCGCGGCGGTGCGGGTCGCCGTCGCAAGCGGAAGGCCGTGACGCCGGTCAAGACCGGCCTGCTCGGGATGTCCGCGGCGGTCGCCCTCGGCACGGTCGCGGTGGCCACGGGTGTGGTGCCCGGCCTCGACAGCTACCGGCTGGGCGGGGGCGGTGGCGCGGGCGACCGGGTCCAGGCCGCCGACTCGCCCACCAACTCGGCCTCCGAGCAGGGCGGTACCTCCGGTTCCGCGGAGACCGACCGCGACAGTACGTCGACCAGCCGCGACGCCGGCCGTGCCGTCTCGCCGTCGGCCTCCGCCCCGGCCTCGGCCACCCCCTCCCCGTCGGCCTCGACGGCGTCGCCGAGCGCGTCGGCGACGACCGAGAAGCCCAGGCCGACGCCGACGAAGAAGCCGGAGGAGACCCCTTCCAAGGCGGCCACGAAGGCCCCGGCGAAGTCGTCCCCGCCACGGGTGACGGTCTCGGCGGAGGTCCAGGCCGCGGCCGAGGTGCTGAAGCTCGTCAACGAGGAACGGGCCAAGGTCGGCTGCAGCGCCGTCTCCGCGAACAGTTCACTGGCCGACCTCGCCCAGAGGTTCAGCGAGGACATGGCGGCGCGCGGATTCTTCGACCACACCGACCCGGACGGCGCGACCCCGTGGGACCGCGCCGGGAAGGCTGGCATATCCGGCCTCGGCGGCGAGAACATAGCCCGCGGCCAGGCCGACGCGGCGGCGGTGATGGAGGCCTGGATGAACAGCCCCGGTCATCGCGCCAACATTCTCAACTGCGACTTCAAGACCCTGGGCGTCGGCGTGCATCTCGGCTCCGGCGGCCCTTGGTGGACGCAGGACTTCGGGTACTGAAACGCACTGGGCCCTGTCGTCGCCTTCCCGCCGTCCGGGCGGGCGGTGGGAAGGCGACGACAGGGCCCAGGTGTATCGACCCGCCCGGGTCGCGCGCCGACGGCGGCCGGGCGACCGGGACCCAGGACGCCCGTCGTGGCTAGGCGGCCAGGGCCGCGCGGCCCGTGGTGAGGGTCTTCGCCGTCCGCGTGACCCGGCGGCCCAGGTGTTCCGCGGTGGCGATGTCCGCCTTGTGCACCGCTTCGGGACCCTCGTCGACGTTGGTCTGGGCGGCCGCGCCGAGGAAGACGCCGAGGCGGTTGAGGTCGTCCTCGGAGGCAGTGCTGCTGTTCCAGCCGGGGAGCAGGCCGAGGTTGACCCAGTGCATGCCGAGCTGTGCGGCCAGGATCTGGAAGAACTGCAGGGTGTGCAGCTTGTCTCCGCTCTTGGAACCGGAGTTGGTGAAGCCGGCGGCCAGCTTGTCCTTCCAGGCCTGGGTGGCCCAGCGGGCGGAGGTCGCCTCGGCGAAGGTGTGGAAGGCGGCGGACGCGGTGCCCATGTAGGTGGGCGAGCCGAACACGATCGCGTCGGAGCGGTCGAGCACCGTCCACTGCTCCTCGGTGATCGCGTCGACCTCGATCAGGTGCACCTCGGCACCGGCCTGGACGGCACCGGAGCGGACGGCCTCCGCGATGACGGCGGTGTGGCCGTAGCCGGAGTGGTAGGCGATGGAGACAACAGGGGTGGTCACGTGCGTCCTCCTCAGGGCAGGTAAAGGGAGCCGACGGGAACGGGGCAGCAGCTCACCGACGGCAACGAAAGAAAAGCACTAACTTCAAGTTAGCGCAACCCGCGAGATAGCGCTGCGTTCGAGTACGCTTGGGTCATGACCGGAATTCAGGCGCGCGCCCCGGAGCAGGACCTCCCGTACAACGTGTTCGCCAAGGCCTGCCCCTCGCGCGGCACGCTGGAGCATGTGACGGGCCGCTGGGGCGCTCTCACCCTGGGAGCCCTGCACGAGGGCTCGCTGCGCTTCAACGAACTGCGCCGACGCGTCGACGGCGTCAGCGAGAAGATGCTGTCCCAGACGCTGCACGCACTGGAGCGCGACGGTCTGGTGCACCGCGAGGCGCAGCCGACCAACCCGCCCCGCGTGGACTACGAACTGACGCCTCTGGGCCACGAGGTCGCGGAGCGGCTGCTAGGCCTGATCCGCCTGGTGGAGGGGCGGATGGACGAGGTCCTGGCGT